>NZ_VCDP01000015.1:0-113289 GCF_033949345.1 Xenorhabdus littoralis | reverse complement strand
TGGCTAAAGCCATAAAATAAGAGGAGAAATTTTACTTCTCCTCTTATTAAATCGGTTTGGTGTTGTTTGGTGTTGAAAAAATTATTTCATTAACAACCAGCTAGCTGGGATAGTTGTTAGAAACAGAACCACAATAGCTGATACTTCCATCATATTTAACGGTGTTCTTGCTTTGTTTTGCTTGCGAGCATATAGAAAAACTAATAATCCGGGAGCATATAGCACAACAGAAAGCAGTAAATTCATTAAACCTGATGCATAAAGCAACCATAAGCCATAAGTACAAGCACCGATAGCTATTGCTAATAAAGCTCGGCTACTGCGTTCAAAAGCCACTTTCATTAAAAAAGCGCCCACCAGAAAATAGGGCACAAGGATCATTTCTGAAGCAATAGAAAGTAATGTGTTGTAATTACTGCCACTTAACCAGATTAAAACCAAAAAGATCTGAACTACACCGTTTGTTATCCAAAGTGATGACTCAGGCGCTTTTTTGTTGTTTTGTTTATTAAATTCCTTCGGAAACGAACCGTGTAAAGAAGCAATGAAGGGGACTTCTGCGGCCATAATCGTCCAGCTCAGATAGGCGCCGCAAACAGAAATAATCAAACCAGCAATAATCACGATTTTGCCTGTAGCCCCCATTAATCCAACCATTAGATTAGCCATCGAAGGATTACGCATATCAGCTAATTCAGGACGAGTAACTAATCCCAATGAAAGTAGGGTAACGAGCACATAAACGCTTAATGCTGAAATAACGGCCATAATAGTTGCGAGACCGATATCTTTACGTTTCTTGGCTCGGGCTGAAACCACAACAGCACCTTCAACGCCAATGAAAACCCACAAAGTGATTAGCATCGTATCTTTAACTTGCTGCCAGACAGGAACGTCCATTTCAATACCAGTGAAATCAAAAGAGAACACATCCATTTTGAAAGCAATGACAGCCAAAACAATAAAAATACCTAGCGGCAATAGTTTTGCCATCGTTGCCAACTGGTTGACTACCGCAGCAGTTTGTACCCCGCGTAATACCAACCAATGAACAAACCAAAGTAAGATAGATTCACCAATCAACGATTGCCATGTATTTCCATCACCGAAAATCACTGAATGTTCGGTATCCGTAAAAAAACTTAATGCCGCAAAGACAATAACTAAATAAGAGACATTAGCGATAATGGCGCAAAACCAATACCCCCAAGCAGAACAAAATCCAACTAACTCCCCAAATCCTTCCTTTGCATAAGTAAAAATACCGCTGTCCAAATCAGGGCGAAGACGTGAAAGCAAAAGCAAGGACGTGGCTAAAAAGAGAATACCTATGCCTGTTATTCCCCAACCAATCATTAATGCAGAAGGACTGCCAACCTGTGCCATGTTTTGTGGCAAACTGAATACTCCGGCTCCAACCATAGAGCTGAGTACTAGTGCTGTCAGAGACGCTAGGCCTAATTTCTTTTCCAAAGATACGTTCCCAAAAATAATATAATCAACGCGATTAGCCAGAACAGTTGTCCTGAATACCGAACACATATTGGGCATTTTTAGTCAATAAACCTAAAAAAACAGGGGGATTCTACGGAGTGAAAGGATTGTATGCAATGGGTGACTATGCAAAAAAATATAAATTTTATGCATAAAGCTATGGTCCTCGTAAAATGTCACTTTGTTAAAAAATGTTTCTTCGAAGACAATGGTCACAAGAAATAATGAAAGGAACAGAATAAAAAAAGGCACAAAAATCTTTATGCCTTGTTCATAATCTGGAAAAGAGAGTTCTGATTATTTGAATAAATCAGCACTGATGGTGACATTACCACCATTAGACTGCCATTCTCTCGTAACGTGATAGTATTTTGCGCCTTTCTCTACCGCACGCTTTGCAACCTGATAAGAAACTTCCGGTGCAGTAGTGTAATAGCCAGAAAAAGTGATGGAATCAAAGGGAACCATTTGAGCAGCAGATGCTTTATTCAATTCTTGAATTTTTGCTCCGTTAGGTAGGGTTACAGTGTAGCGTCCACCTTTTGATGTCTGGGTTTCAAAAAAGCGTCCAATCACATTGCTTGTTGAAGTTGAAGAAGCAACACCCGGGATCTCCACTTTTTTAGCCTCTTCACCACCTTGTGCCAGAGCTTGGCGTCCAGCGTCAGAATCGGCAGGGATGACTGCATCATTAGATTGAATTTCACGTTTTGGTGCGTCTTCTTTATAGACATAGGCTGTGACTATCTGGTTTCCACCATTATTTGGGGCAATGTCACGAACTATAAAGAAAGATACCGCATCTTTCTTTTTGGCTGCTTTGGCAATAGCTTCTTTCATATCAGGGTCAGTAGGGTAATAACCATTTACTGTTACTGTATCGAAAGGTTCCAAAGTGGTCGCTTCTGTTTTAGGTAACTCTTTGATACCAAGATAGATACGGTAATTTGTTGTTTTATCTGCTTTTTCTGCATCTTTATGATATAAATCAGCTACAACACGCAAATTACCACGTCCATTGAGATCGTCTAGGCTTTGGATATAAAAACTCTCAGCGCCTTTTTTATCCGCCTGACGAGAAACAGCATCAGCCGCTTCATAAATTGCATTAAAACGACCAGTGACTGCGATTCGCTCAAAGGGTTTAAGCTCTGCGGCTTGTTCTGGGGTCAATTCTTTAGCCGCATGTGCAGCAGTAATCGAGGTTAATGAAAACACCGCTGTAGCGATGATCGTTGTCTTCAGCTTCATAAAAAATCCTTTCGCCTTGCGCATTAAAATATTTATAACGTGCTGAACATTGTTATGTATCACATAGAACGCAATTATTTACATGTAATAATGCCATACATTCTCATATTCACATAATTATTCACGGAACTTCATTTATTCTCGTGATTTTAAATGATTATTTTTCCATTGCTACCCCTATGACATTCAATGTTATTCATGAATTTTCATCTTGTTTCATGAGAAATGTGCAGATGATTGCATACATGACCTACATTAAAACCAATATTATTTTTTGAGGGAAGTGTTATGTCAATAACTGATTAATGATCAATGACAAACCCCAAGGAAAAATGGTCACTAAATCCGATAGAGACGACTTGTCTGTTCGTGTTTAACTCGACAACATACCGCCTGTGTCGCCTATAAATCACTCACCACCTGTCAAATTATAAGCCTTTCTGTGGATGGAGATTGATTGAGATAATGCCTAAATTAAGTAAAATTTCAGTGGCTTAGCCGTAGGATGAAATGGCCTTTAACTTTATTTAACAAATATAAATGAGGTATTTATGTCTGAAATTAATAAGCCAGAGAATACTGATCCTAATAACCCATTCAATCAAAAGCAAAAGCAATATCAGGCCAACGATGACAATAGCAATGTACCTTGGGGATCTTTCCCATGGGCGCTACTCCGGGTGTATTCGGGAAAATCTGTTACCCGTTTTGGTTGGATATCTAAAGTTAATTATATAAAGCTTATTCCAAGGTCAACGCGTGATAATGGAACCTATACTCTACCTCAGATTTGGATATGTGACGCATATAGTGAACAAGTTTGGACGCCAACCCAAGAAGATTTGATGGCGAATGATTGGGAACAGTTATCAGAATCAAAAGAGTATGAGATGAGTTTCGATCTCACTGTGGGAAGTGATGGTTCTAGATGGGGATATTCTTATGACCCCCGCGGTAAGCCTTTACATGGTTATTTTGGTAAGTTTCAGATACTTCCAAATAAGAATAAGGATGATATCACGAACAATATTATAGGTTCTTTTGCTTTCTACTACGATGTGACATCAGTAGATCCTATTATTCGGTGGAGTATAACAACTGAACCGAATAACAAAGCCTTAAATACAGTACTGGAACTGTTTAAATATAATTATCTTGCTATAAAAGCCGACAATGTATTCTATTATTTAGGTAAGTCATCAGATCCATTGATAGATAAAAATAATGTTCCTGGTGATGTTTATCTAGCTGCCAATATATATGATGAAAGTGATGACATAGACAGATTCGGTAGTTTATTGGAGAAATCAGTAGGAAAAACCATCCGCATTTATTGCTATTGGCGGTAACTATAAACTTATTTACAGGGCTTACCTTTTTCCTGAACTCAAGGCTGCGCTCCGGCATGGCCTTTTTCGTATTTACCATCGCAATCACCCTAATCATATCCCACCTCCGTATCCACACTGTACATCAAAGCCAACTATCCAGCGTCTAAAACCACTCCCAGCTCCAGCATGGATCCTACAGTGGTAACAGCTTTTGCATTTCTACTTTAAATTTTCCTTCATTTTTTCTATATAACCAGCATAGAATCAATTTCTATAGAATGTATTGAGTGTATTCTTATAGTTTGTACAATTGCGATTTTTACATACACGTGTACTTTTTTGTATTTATTAAATTTTATTTTTTATGACATTATTATGCTAGGTTATTGATATTATTTTTTGGTTGTTACTATTTTTTGTTTTATTGATAGGTCTTGCTGATTGAAGCAATAAAGTCAATCTAATCGTTAAATAGGCTTCAGCAGGTAATAATCGGTAATATTTCATTCTTATAGAAGGAAAAATTATGCATATTGGTGTACCAAAAGAGCGATTTTCCAATGAGGCTCGCGTTGCTGCCACTCCATTAACCGTGGAACAATTGCGTAAGTTGGGATTCATCGTTACTGTTGAGACGGGAGCAGGGCGGCTTGCCAGTTTTGATGATATCGCTTATCAAAAAGCAGGCGCCGAGATTGTAGAACATCACCAAGTTTGGCAATCAGACATTATTTTTAAAGTGAATGCTCCTGAAGATAATGAAATCGCCTTAATGAAAGAAGGGGCTACGTTAATCAGTTTTATTTGGCCAGCACAGAATCCGGAATTAATGGAAAAGTTGTCCGAACGCCAGATTACAGTTATGGCCATGGATTCCGTCCCGCGAATTTCCCGCGCTCAATCCTTAGATGCCCTCAGTTCAATGGCGAATATTGCGGGTTACCGTGCCATTGTTGAAGCCGCCCATGAATTTGGACGTTTTTTCACGGGGCAGATTACAGCAGCAGGTAAAGTACCACCAGCCAAGGTCATGATCATCGGAGCGGGTGTTGCAGGTTTGGCCGCAATTGGTGCTGCGGGTAGCCTCGGTGCAATTGTTCGTGCTTTTGATACACGTCCGGAAGTGAAAGAACAAGTACAAAGTATGGGTGCTGAATTTCTGGAATTGAATTTCAAAGAAGATGCCGGTAGCGGTGACGGCTATGCAAAAGTCATGTCAGAAGCCTTTATTAAAGCAGAAATGGAATTGTTTTCTGCGCAGGCGAAAGAGGTTGATATCATCGTTACTACCGCGTTGATACCGGGGAAACCAGCACCACGGCTTATCACCAAAGAAATGATCGATTCCATGAAGCCTGGCAGTGTGATTGTCGATCTGGCTGCCCAAAACGGTGGTAACTGCGAATATACACAAGCGGATCAGCTCATCGTGACACCAAATGGTGTAAAAATTATCGGTTACACTGATTTACCGAGCCGTTTACCTACTCAATCATCACAACTCTACGGAACCAATCTGGTTAATTTGCTGAAGTTACTGTGCAAAGAAAAAAACGGAGAAATCACCATTGATTTTGACGATGTCGTTGTGCGTGGTGTCACAGTGATTAAAGAAGGAGAAATCACATGGCCGGCTCCTCCGATCCAGGTTTCTGCCCAACCCGCCACCACACCAGCATCGCTGAAGAAAAATGATAAACCAGCAGAAAAACCGACATCTCCGTGGCTGAAATATGGAGTGCTCGCACTGGCTATCATTCTGTATGGTTGGCTGGCACATGTTGCGCCAAAGGAGTTTTTATCTCATTTCACCGTATTTGCTCTGTCTTGTATCGTAGGTTATTACGTTGTCTGGAACGTCAGTCATTCATTGCATACACCATTAATGTCTGTCACCAATGCTATTTCAGGAATTATTGTCGTTGGAGCAGTATTACAAATTGGTGAAGGGGGATGGGTAAGTTTCTTCTCATTTATTGCCGTGTTAATTGCCAGCATTAATATTTTTGGTGGCTTTACTGTCACTCAACGTATGCTGAAAATGTTTCGTAAAGGATAAGGGGTAACTTATGTCGAACGGAGTGGTTACTGCGGCATATATTGTTGCCGCCATTTTATTCATTTTCAGTCTTGCAGGGCTTTCCCGTCATGAAAGTTCCAAACGAGGGAACATTTTCGGCATCGTCGGGATGGCGATCGCGTTGGTTGCGACTATTTTGGGGCCTGACGCCGGTAAAGTTGGCTGGATTATTTTGGCAATGGTCATCGGTGCTGTCATTGGTATTCGGCTTGCTAAAAAAGTCGAAATGACTCAGATGCCGGAATTGGTTGCTATCCTGCACAGTTTTGTTGGTTTGGCAGCGGTTTTAGTGGGATTCAATAGCTTCATCACCCATGATATTTTTGCCACTCCGATTATGGAGAATATCCATCTGACGGAGGTTTTCCTTGGCGTATTCATTGGTGCGGTGACATTTACCGGTTCAGTTGTGGCATTTGGTAAATTGCGCGGAAAACTCTCTTCCAAGCCATTAATGTTACCACACCGGCATAAACTCAATTTGGCCGCGTTAATCGTATCCTTGATATTGATGTTCACCTTTATCAGAACCGAAAGTATTGGTTTACAGGTTTTCACGCTGTTGTTAATGACCATGATCGCACTCGCTTTTGGCTGGCATCTCGTTGCCTCTATCGGTGGTGCAGACATGCCCGTCGTTATTTCGATGCTGAACTCGTATTCAGGTTGGGCAGCGGCAGCGGCCGGATTCATGCTAAGTAATGATTTACTGATTGTCACTGGTGCCTTAGTGGGTTCTTCAGGGGCAATTCTTTCTTATATTATGTGTAAAGCGATGAACCGTTCTTTTATCAGCGTCATTGCCGGAGGTTTTGGTTCTGACGGCATTGCAACAGATGAAGAACAAGAAATGGGTGATTATCGTGAAACAACGGCGGAAGACGTCGCTGAACTGTTGAGAAACTCCACGTCAGTGATCATTACTCCGGGCTATGGTATGGCAGTTGCTCAGGCGCAATATCCAGTTCATGACATTACAGCGAAATTGCGGGAGAAGGGCGTGAATGTTCGTTTTGGCATTCACCCAGTTGCAGGACGCCTGCCGGGTCATATGAACGTATTGCTTGCTGAAGCTAAAGTTCCTTATGACATAGTTTTGGAAATGGATGAAATTAATGATGACTTTGCTGAAACAGATACAGTCTTAGTTATCGGCGCCAATGACACTGTAAACCCTGCTGCCCAAGAAGATCCTTCCAGTCCTATTGCCGGAATGCCGGTATTGGAAGTTTGGAAGGCCCAGAATGTTATTGTCTTTAAACGTTCTATGAATACAGGTTATGCCGGGGTACAAAACCCATTGTTCTTTAAAGAGAATACTCAGATGCTGTTTGGTGATGCCAAAGATAGCGTAGGAGCAATCCTTCGGACTTTATAGCTGAATAACATCACTCCTTAATAATCACCTAGGGCTTTGTGTTATAACACAAAGCCCTTTTTTACTAACATGAGGTAACCTAAGTCCGTAGAACGTAGAACGTAGAACGTAGTTTTAATCTGAGGCTAAATATTTTTGAGGATGATGATGAAATTGTATTAAATAATATTTTCAGTGCGATATGACTATTTGTATTTAATTGTTTTTTGACACACAAATAAAAAAAGCAAATAATGACCACTAACAATAATGTGTTAGTATGGTCATAAATGACTTTAATTCTATTTTTATAACTATGATTACTCATTATAATTCAAGGAATTTTTATTTAAAGGCTAAAGCCCTACCTTACTTTCCATTTCAAAAAATATTTATTGAATAGTGTATATCTAAAATATAGATATGCTGTTTCCCTGTATTAAAAAATAATAGTTGGGAACATACATTATCTAATATCTCATTTTCTGTATAAAAACATTTTCGGAACATTTATTTTTTCCTCTCTGTGAAAGTAAAGGGTTTAAGGTGTTTTACAGTAGTTAATAACAGAATGAAAATAAATAAATCACTTCCAAATCCGGCAAAACAAATACCTGAATAATCTGATAGAGCAAGACCATCGAAATATCAAACGACGGGTGCGAGCGATGCTTGGGTTCGGCTCGTTCAGAAGAGCCCAGACCCTGCTGGTAGGAATTGAATTGGTGCACATGATACGCAAAGGGCAGTTTCAACATCCACAAGGGCAAGGATTGTCATCGGCACAACAATTCTATCTGCTAGCAGCCTAAAAAATCAGCAAGCCGACTTTCTGATAACTTTCAAACCTTAATGCAACACAACCTTTCCGAATGAAAACAGTCTGATGAAACTGCTTTATCTGGGGCTTCGCAATGCACAGGAAAAATGGACAATGCCAATACAGAGCTGGAATCTAACGCTGTCGCAACTCTATATTTACTTTGAAGGGCGTTTGGATAATGTGATAACGTTGTAACCGCTAAATTAACGTGACACAGAATTCTGAACGCACTCTTAATTTAACTCATGCTAATAACATCGGATAATAAAGATTTAAAATTGAAACCATTAATTAGCTAACATTATTACATGTATAACAATGAGTTGAAGGAGTCTATGTGTAGCATAATTATGAATTGTTATTTAGCTATGCGTCACATGAATATCTTTTTTAACTGATGAATATCTTTTTTAACTGATGGAAAAAGCTTGAAATTGCATTAATATTATTAATTGTATAGCTTAAATGTCACATTCAATTGATTTTTGTAAAGTAGATAAATCTTTTTTCACTTAGTTTCAGGTATTTATCATTTAAAAAATAAGTTTATAGGCGGATGTATTCATTCTCATGGGAATTATTTTTCGGGGTTTTCCGCCGAATTATTTATACGGTTATTGAGTATTTATTGTGATAACAAAAATAGTCATTTAGAGAGATAAAATCCAAATGAAAACGCATATTCTACATTTTGACCTAGCTCAAGGCCATTTACGTACCCAATCCAGTCAATTAACCCTTTGGGTTGGTGAATATAATATACCGTTACAAGAACATGATGAGTCAAGTTTAGCCAGAGCAGCTGGAGAAAATCCTGCAATAGATATGGTTCTGCGTTACGGTTCACACAATATTAGCCATTTCGCGGAGGTATCTGAACACTATTTTTTACCTCATCACGTTACGCTAATTAAAGTGGTTGGTGATAAATCCGGGCCTTATCGTTCTTCGTTACCGGTTCTTTACCATCTTTCTTACCATATCCCTAATGCTCATTTACGTCGTTATGCCAAACGTAACATAGAAAAACTGGCCGTAAATAATATAGCGGCGGCTTTGCCAGGTAAACTTAGCGCTCTCGGTGTTAATAGCCAACATTTAGCACGAAACCCTATTCATTGTAGCGATTTGTTGGTTGCGGCTAATGAAGTGAAAACACCATGGGAGGTTGCCTGTTCTATTGTGTTTTCCCACCCGGAATTGTCTAACAGTCAGGCTTATGCAGCATCAATTGTGATGAATGCACATATTGCCCCACCGCAGGAAATAGACCCACAGCAATATAACCGGGTTTATGAATTGGCTATATCAATATCGAGTCAGGGACCTGCGACAGAGACAAGCGGTTTTGCTACTTATGGCCAATTGGTTGACCCTGATGGCAACAAGATGGTTTACGAATTTGACTGGGTGGGTCAAGATGGGCAGGTGATTTTCGCCGAAGGTGATCCGGTGATGCAATATAATCTATCGGATGAAACAGAGAATTATTCAGGATCACCGGCCTCTAATGCGCTGAAAACTTCACATAATGATACCCGTTTGCAAAATCATAACTGGAGTGTCAGCCAAAGTGCGTCTCTCGACGTTACCGAATTCAAAGATCAAGCTTCAGTATTGAATGCTCCGCGAAATACCAGTCAAATTTGGACAGCCACTAACCGTACAC
Source organism: Xenorhabdus littoralis (assembly GCF_033949345.1). Taxonomy (NCBI): domain Bacteria; kingdom Pseudomonadati; phylum Pseudomonadota; class Gammaproteobacteria; order Enterobacterales; family Morganellaceae; genus Xenorhabdus; species Xenorhabdus littoralis. The sequence goes on along the minus strand of NZ_VCDP01000015.1, from coordinate 103,284 downwards.
CTAATCATGGTATGGATGTGTATCCTGACAGCATCCATTACGATCCCGGCCAGAGCCATTTTTCCATTGATTTTAAGAATAAATATTTACGTCAATTAGGTGTTTATATTCAATTCTTTAAAGACACTCAGATGAAACAGCCGATCGATAATCCAACAGTTGATGGTGATTGGCCGTTTTATTTCCCTAAAGAATTGGCGGCATTATTCGAAACGCCATCGCAAAAAGCCCTTGGGGTGTTGGCTAACGTCAATACGATCATGGGAATTCCGATGCCCACTGATCCCACTAATTTTGGTTTGCCTTGGCCGGCTGAAGCCCAAGCCGCTAAGTTCTTGTTTGGCGGTTTGGGAACTTCCCGTTGGGATAACCCGATTGTTTGGCCGGGTGTGATTTTAACCGGTATGTTCCAGTACGGTATTCCGTCTCTGATTATGTTGGCTGGCGCCGCAGTGACCAATACTCAGTGGTATAAAGATTTTATTTCTAATAAAGATAACGTTGCCATATTAGCAGGTATTGCTTTCCCATTGATTGTCGGTGGTGCCGCTGTCGGTTCAGCGTTATTCAATACTAAAAAAGCACTCACCATTTTAGCCAGTATTGGCATTGGTATTTTGGCTAAAAAAGGGCTGGAAGAGTTAGCCACTTATGTGACAGCCCAGATAGCAGCCAGTGCAGCGGCTCAGGCGGTTCCTGTGGTGGGTTGGGCATTTAGGATTGCTGCAATTGCGCTAGATTTGGCTCAGATTGCAGTGACTACAGGGGAATTGCTCTCTACGCCAGCCACTTTGGAAGTGGATATCAAGCGCCAGATGACGTTGGCTTTTACCCTGCATCCCGATCCAGCTCATGGTGAAGTGGGGCGCCCAGAAACCGCAATCTGGCCGCCGGTGGGAGTGCAGTGCCAGGTGACAGTCGAATATACCAACGGCACCTACTACACCCAGACTATTCCATTACCTACAACCGGTTCCAATACGCCGCTAATTTTTAATTTCAATTCGGTTGGTTGGGGTGGAACCCTGAAAATTAAGGCTAATGTTTATTCCGCTACTGGTTGGTTAGCGGGGAGCTACGTCAGTGAGCTGCTGAATGCGCAACCAGACGATCATAATGAAGGCATTATGCACGTCAGTAACAATATAAAAGAGATGTTGGTGCCTCTGACTCAGGTGACGCAATACGAATATTGGGAACAGCTGTCTTACGATAGCGATAAAAAAGAGTATCAGTGGATTGAAGGCAGTGTGCCGTTGGAAACCCAATCTTCAACCAATTGCAGCAATGTAGGTAATAACATCTGCAAGCTGGTCAATATGACAATACTGAATTCAGATTATCAGGTGGGTTATTGCTACCAGGCTTCCGGTCAGAATATCCCACTGGAAGATCCATCAAGCCCTCCAAATAGCGGTCAGATGTATGTGTTGCAAAACATTTCCACTTTGAGCAACGACATGCTGAATGAGCGTTTGAAATTATCCGAGGTGGGTTTCAAAGTACAACCCCTGATCAGCTATAACAGTTTTAGCGAAGGGCCGGACGACAAAACCATCACCCCTTATAACTTTATTATTGACTCACGATTCGGCGAATATCACTTGCGTCGAGTGGACCTGCGCGACGGCAAACATGATTTTAGTTTGCCGGATAATCCGCTGTCTTGGGGATCGTTTACGATTCCTCATCTAGATGCAATGGTGGTTCATCCGAGCGGTTATGTTATTGCAGTCAGTTGGCAATACAGCAAGATGCAGATCCTGCCGTTGGGTGATCAGGGTTACCAGGATGCTCAAGCACCTGCGGCCCAGATTGTCTCTGGCGAGGGGATTCGACAAGGGCTCATGCATGGGCCAATTGCCCTGACTGTCACGCCAGATGGTCGCATCTTATTATTGGAAACAATCAATACCCGTATTCAGGCGTTCGATACTAAAGGGAACCCATTCCCAAGTTTTCCAGGGGCAAAACTGTTTAAACTACCTACTGCTGAGTACCAGGCAACACTGGATGCCCAGATGTTCTCTCCTGCATTACAACAAGCATTTCGTGAACAAGGGCTGACATTCTTGTTTAGTAACAGTGATCCGAGCTTTATTCATTCACTGGATGCCGGAGTGCTGGATGAGCAGATTATTGCTGCCTTTGCTGAGGACGGGATCTATCTGAGTTATAACCAGACCGCAGACGGTAATATTGACCCAGTTGGTAGCACAACGGTTGATGTGATACAGCAAGGACAGAGCTGGTTGGTATATGATCCGCAGAAACCCGCAACTTACACGCTAACGGCTCAAGGGCCAACGGTATCCGTATATAACGATTTGAGTAACGTGCGGGTCATTGCTATCGGTCAAGGTGTCAAATGGCAAATTGATGATCTTGCTGGCGCCCGCTCTTGGTTGTTAACTCTTGATGTAACGAATCCTGCTGAAATTATAGTCGCTGATTATCTGTCCTATATGCCGCTGAATAAGCCAGCCGGAATAACTTATCTGGATATAGCGGTTGAATCTAAGGGATATATTTATATTTTGTCGCACCGTAATCAAGGGCGCGATCCAACAGACTATATCCTTGATATCTATGAGCCTGACGGTAAGTTCCTGGTCACTGTCCCTGATTCAACGCTGGTACCTGATCCGACTAAACGCCAGCATATTGTGGCGGCGCATTTGGCGATAGCTCCCTTCCGTACCTTGGTGGCGATGAATTACGGCAAGTTCCTGGGGGAAAATCAACGTACTCAACCGCAAATCAGCCAGTGGACACCAACCACACCGATATTCGATCTGGGTATCGATCAATTACCGATATTCCAGCAACCCGATATGGACAAAATCCATGTAGTCTTTGCTGAAAACAAACATCCTCTTAGTCATCAGGCAACTATCGAAACTATCAATAAAAATGGTTATTTCATCATTACCGATGTTGATACCCGTTACCCGGTCATTTCTACAGTAGATGGCAATAATTTGCAGATTATTTCTGTCTACAGTTTCTAGGAGAAAAATATGTTATTAAAAAGTTATAGTTCAGGATTTAAAACGATCTTGCAATTATTAGGTCTCTCGGAGAACGATGTAACGGAGAAAGTCGTTATTCCATCTTCGTCGCAAGGCTCTTTACGGCCTGACGACCCACAATCGTTGGCTCATTCTTACCAGTCAAAAGTGTTGTCAGCAAAGGATCTGTTAACCCTTTCTGGTATCCCCCCGGTTGAAGCGCCGATAAAATTTCCGGCAACCGTTGATGTTTTTGCGATTGGAAAATTGGTGATTGCTAATGGTGAGATTTTGGAAATTAGCAGCTCAAATTCACAGCCGATTGTAGTAGCGGTAGACACGCTGGTGCTTGAACAGGGTGGACAACTGATATGTGACGCTAATGTGATCTTAAATGTGCAAACTTATACCCAAACTGAGGAGAATACCCATGAATAAAATGAAATCTGTTGACGAAACTTTGGCTATGTTGCGTGAGCATTATCATTTGACCGATACAGAACGGCAGCCAAAACAATTGAAAACTTCGGACTTTGACGGGCCGGTAATATTTTCTCACGATCCAAAAATGGCTACGGTGCCACCCGCGTTTTTTACTGTACAGACTATACAGGAGTTGAAGGAGCTTGGCGGGGTGCCTGACAGTGAGTATGGCCCGGGCGGAATGGAACCCCATCATCCATTACCTGAACCCTATTCAGCTGAACGGTTGGCGAATGTCACCGGTAATCATGCTGATATATGTAAAGCTTTCCGTGCTTATATCTATGGTTATTCTCCTTTGGTCAAAGATTATGAAGATATTCTGAACGCTAAACGTTTTCCGATGAAAGTCGCGATATACAGTGGTAAAGATATCGTTGTCACCTCGAGTAACCAATTGATTGTTGGAGATAAAAAGAGTCACGGCACGCCTGTTATCTTGGTGTTTAATAAGATAACGATTGAACCTGGCGGTAAGATTATTCATTTGACTAATAGCACCATTAAAGCGAACGAAATTGTCATAACAACTCCAGATGATAATGATGATAAACCCATTGTAAATATTGGAGGTGACGGAGGCAAGGGTGGAAGCGGAAACAACGGTTCTGATGGAAGAGACGGCAGCAATGGTAATGCTGGTAAAGATAATAAAAACTCCTGTGCAACTCAGGCTACGGACGGTACCGCAGGTGGCAGTGGCACTGATGGCGCCGGAGGAAGTGATGGCAGTAACGGTGAGGATGCGGGTGATGTTCATTATAACTTAGTTGTCGTTAAAGGTTTTGTGAATATGATGACACAAGGCGGTAATGGTGGTGATGGCGGTAACGGTGGTAATGGTGGTAATGGTGGAAAAGGGGGGAATGGCGGCTCTTCTACCAGCGAATGTAGGGCTGGTAATGGCGGCAATGGTGGTAATGGCGGCAACGGTGGTAGATGTGGTAATGGTGGTAATGCGGGCGCTGGCGGTAACATCTATTTTACTTATAAGGACGAGAGTGCGACGTTCGGGGCTGAGGCGCTTGGCGGTACCGGTGGTAAAGGCGGCAATGGTGGTTCTGGGGGAGCTGGTGGTGGTGGTGGTTCGGGTTATATCGGTGGTAGCCCAGGTAAGGGTGGTTCATCGGGGACCACAGGAGCTGCCGGAAAAGCCGGTGCTGTAGGTTCAATTTATATCAACGGCAAAAAACAATAACCGCAAGGAGGAGTTATGGTCGCAGATATTCAAATTTTGGGTACTAACGGTGTGAATGGTGCCTATGGAGCCAATGGCGCTGATGGTCAACGAGGTGCTGATGGCCAGAATGCTTCTCGTCGTAAGCCACCCACTGCCGGTAGCTCTGGTGGCGATGGTCAATCTGGTCAGAGTGGCCTGGATGGTCAATCCGGTTCTAGCTGGTGGTTTGCCCTGCGTTGTACCCGTTTTGACGTACAGAGTGTCGTACGCATTGGCAATAATGGCGGTAATGGCGGTGATGGTGGCATAGCGGGTTACGGTGGCAATGGGGGGGATGGCGGTAATGGTGGCCGTGGTAATTCGTTATCGTCAGGCAAGCCGGGGGGGATCGGCGGTAACGGTGGCAATGGTGGCAATGGCGGCAATGGAGGGGATGGCGGCGATGGCGGTCATGTTTGGGTTAGATATAACCAGACTAGCTTACCAAAACCGGTATCTGCCACTTCTAATGGCGGGAATGGAGGACTCGGTCAGCCCAGTGGTGCCGGGGGGATTGCCGGGCGCGGCGGGGTAAATGGTGACGGTTCTCATGCATCCGATGGAGAATATGGTATTGGAGGGATTAGCGCCAGCGGTGGTCAGGCTGGGAGTGCTGGAAAGGTTTCTGTAAATCAATTGCTGCGAGGATAATGACATGAGTGAATCCAGATCTTTTGCTGGCAAATGGCAATTTGCATCGGCTTCTGGCCAACTGATTACTGTTCAGGCGGATGGTACGCTTGGGCTGTCAGCCAAGCAATCAGGGGCGATTAATCAAATGATTAATGCTTATGGCGTTACTGGCTTTTGGTTACAGGTGGGCAATGGTCGATATTTGGCTGCGAGCGGTAATACTCCTCAAGCTAATCAACCGCGCGATGGTACGGTTGCTGAGATCCGGTTGGAAGAGGTAGGAGGATCTGGATTTCGCCTGCGCCGTATCAGTAATAGTGGTGACAGCTATTTGGTGGCGCAACAATCTGGGCTGATTTGGCAGGCAGTCACTAGCAGTCCGCCTCTGTCAGCCCAATTTACTCGTACCATAGTGACAAACAGCCTGGAATATCTTAAAGACTGGGGAGCAATAAGATCCGATCTGCGTTTTGCCTATCTCGCCGGAGAGAATTTGAATGAAATGGTGATGATGGCTGTCGATTTGTCCAATGCCGATCTGCGTGGTTCGACATTGCTTGGCGCTGATTTAACTAATGTCAAAGTTGATGATTGCAATTTGAGTGGTTGTGATTTAAGTAAGACTGATCTAACGCATGTTCATGGTAAAAATGCGCTTTTTGAAAAGTGTATCGTGGGTAGCGATACCAATATGCCTGATGCTGAGCTGCCAAATGCCATTTTTCGCGGCTGTAAAAGCAGTGGTGGTCAACCGGTATTGAATCGTCTAAAAGCGCCGGGTGCGGATTTCTCTGGTGCGTTGTTACCTTCGGTGATAATGGAGGATGCTGATTTATCTCAGGTGAATTTGGTTAATGTTGATCTAAGCGGCGCCAGTCTGGCTTCCTGCAATTTTACCGGGGCGATTATGATGCTGGTAAATTTACAAAATACCACTTTGCAGACTTCGAATTTTAGTCAAGCCACGTTAGTAGGGACGGATTTTACTGGGGCGAATATCAATCATGTTAATTTCAGTGGCGCTAATCTGACCAACGCCCGGTTATCGTTAACCACCGGTTATAGTCAGCTTAACCTTAGCGACAGTACCTTATTAGCAACGGTGCTGACAGGGATGGATCTGGTCGATGCCACGATTACCGCCAAAACTGATTTTACTCAGGCACAGATGGATGGGGTCAATCTGAGTAAGCAGAAGTTGGATCAGGTCGTATTCTTGATGGCGTCAATGAAGAAGGTAAATCTGAATTATACATCACTCAATGGCGCCGTTCTGGTCGGTGCTAATCTGGCCGGTGCCACTGTTCTGGGGAGTGTCTCTTTAGTTGGCGCGAATTTGTCTAACGCGAGTCTGGAGAATGTTAATTTAACTGGTGCTCAATTTGGGTCCTTATCCACAGTGACATATCTGGATGAAGCTGAGGCTCAATCGCTGGATAATCAGCAACTGCCTGAACAGTTACATCAAATGCTGTATCAGGGAAAGATGTTGATCAACGGTCAGGCAGAGGTGTTGGTTCGTCAGCCGGGTCAGAATTGGTTGGTGGAACATGATGGTAAACCGTTATTTATTCACTATCAGGATGGGCAATTAAACGTTGCGCAAGATAATGGCGGTAATGCGGCAATTCTTGCCAACACATTTATGCCTAATGCTATCCTGACTGACGCTAATCTCTATGCGGTTGATATGTCCGGCGCTCATTGGTACGGCAGCGACGCCAGAGCTGATAACGCTAATCTGGAGCAAGTCAACTTGTCGAAGGCTAACTTAGCGACCATGAATTTCACTCAGGCACGGTTACATGGTGCAAATTTGGCTTATGCTAATCTGATGAATACCAACTTCAGCGGGGCGAAGTTGACACCAACTGATGGTTTTAAACCGGCATCTCTGGCCTTTGCTTCAATTCAAGGCACTATTTTCACTGAAGCTAAATTGACTGGAGCTAATCTGACTAATGGCGCGGTAGCTTTGCCGCTTGAGGAAGCAGGCAAGAAGCTGACAGGTGTGCCTTTATTCAGTGCGGCGCTTGAGTTGGTGAGTTCATTAGATAGTGGCGTGATATCAAAGGAATTGCGGCAGGTATTTACTGATAACGGCTATAACCTGTTGCCTAATGCCAAAATCATCGAAAAACAAAATGATCAATATTGGATTGTCTCTAACCAGCCGCAGGATACCGATCTGAGTTACCGAGGATATTGTAACTTTGTTGTAATTCGGGTGAGCGAGGTCGGCAATAACCATCTGCAAGTTTGTGGTGGATCGCCATTACGTATCATCCGCATTGCGGCTGACAATACATTACAACCGGTTAATGTCGCTTTTGGGGTGACGGTTGATATTACTCAGGCAATGAATGGTGCCACCACCTGCCCAAGTGGTTTGCGTTATCAGTTACTCAATACGGGTATTAGTTATCAATCATTGATGACGCCGGGATTACCGCCTCATCCACCGAAATGTATTCCTAGCCCAACGACTTGGTGTTGATAAGTAAGAACAATGATCTGACAAACGACTAATCGGAGTAAAGAATACCGCTATGGATATCAATATGATGAGAAACGAAAGTATGCCGATTGCTGTTATCGGTATGGGTTGCCGTTTTCCGGGGGGTGTTAGCTCCCCAGAGGAATTCTGGCAGCTGTTATGTGGTTCAAGTGACGCGATTACCCCAGTTCCCCCTGAACGTTGGTCAACTCAGGCTTATAGTTCCCGGGATCGCAATTTGCCAGGGAGAATGGTAGCGCGAGAAGGCGGATTTATCGCTGATGTTGCTGGTTTTGATGCGGCGGTGTTTGATATCAGTAATACAGAAGCGCCTTTTATCGATCCACAGCATCGTCTGATGTTGCAGGTGACATGGGAAACGCTGGAACGGGCGAGAATAGCGCCAAAGTCGTTGGCGGGTCAGGCGGTTGGTGTTTATATCGGTGCTTTCACTCATGATTATATGCACTTGCAATTGACTGATTTGCGTCAGACTACCGGTTATACCTCAACCGGTGCGATGGGAACCATGTTGTCGAATCGGATATCCCATATGTTTGATTTTCGAGGTCCGTCTCTGACTATTGATAGCGCCTGTTCATCGTCCCTGTTGGCGGTACATTTGGCTTGTGAAAGTTTGCGGCGCGGAGAATCACAACTGGCGCTAGCGGGTGGCAGCCAGTTAATGCTGATGCCTGATTTTTCAGTAGTGGAAAGTCGTACCGGTTTTTTATCACTCACCAACCGCTGTCATAGTTTTTCGGCTAATGTTGATGGTTATGTGCGTAGTGAAGGGGTAGGAGCTGTTTTGCTGAAACCGTTAAACGCAGCTTTACAGGATGGCGATCCCGTTCTGGCAGTAATCCACGGTTCGGCAGCAAATCAAGATGGTCATACTCCCACGATTACCCAGCCAAGTAGTGCGGCACAACAACGAGTAATTCGGATGGCCTGTGCTCAGGCGGGGATTTCTCCAGCAGAGATTGATTATATTGAAGCTCATGGTACTGGGACCGCGGTAGGCGATCTGATAGAAGCAGAAGCACTGGGGCTGGTGTGTCAGCCAGATCCAATAGATCGCCCATTATTAATTGGCGCGTGTAAATCGGTGATTGGTCATACGGAAGCCGCAGCAGGTATTGCTGGATTAATTAAAGCGGTATTGTGTTTACAACGAGGGCAAGTGCCGGGCAATTTACATGCCGATCCCCCTAACCGCTACATTCGTTTTACTGAATTGGGATTGCAAGTTCCACGGCAGTTAACTCCATTGCCTGAAGGAAAAGTGATAGCTGGGGTGAATTCCTTTGGTTTTGGCGGAACGAATGTTCATGTCGTGCTGAGTAATCATGCTGAATCTTCCGTACAACTTCGGACAACGCAAGGGCAAGCTTTCATGCTGCCATTGTCTGCGCAGTCTGAGTTTTCTCTGAAGCAACAAGCGCAGAGCATTGCTCATTTGCTGCAACAGCAGCCAGATATTGCCCTTGATGATTTATGCTATAGCCTGGCGACGACTCGTCACCGCTTTCCGTTACGTAAGGGGGTAGCATTCAGTAACCGAAAACAGTTACAGCAGCAGTTGACTAATCTGAATGTGTCGTCGAAGCAGAATCATAAAAAAGTTGATCGTCTGGCTTGGATATTTGCGGGTATTGGCAGTGAAGATTGGAAAGATGCTATAGCTTGGTTTCAGCAATTTCCCGAGTTTACGGAACAATTCGAGCGTTGTGAGGCAATTTGGACGGGATTTTCTGCACCTTCCTTATATGCGGCATTGATCTCTGCCGATGAATTGACAGAACCGCCAATGCAGTTTGCCGTGCAGATATCAATGGCTGCGCAGTTGCAGAAGTGGGGATTCAAACCAGCAGCATTACTTGGTCATAGTTCCGGTGAAATGGCGGCTTGTTATCTGGCGGGAATTTATGATCTGACGCAGGCGCTGACACTTTTACATCAACGTTATCATTATCTGCAACGTGTACTGAATAAAGGCGGTGGATTATTAATCGTAGCAGCGACAGTTGAGCAGATATTACCTCATTTGTCAGCTCCCGGTGCCGAGCCTGCCGTGGTGATAGCTGGGCGTAATAGTATCGACCGTTGCTTATTGTCCGGGCCTATAAGTGAATTAACCTCGGTTGCTGAGCGCTTAAAGCAGAAACGTATCGCCAGTAGTTGGCTCAATTATAGAATTGCTTCTCATTCCCATTATATAGAGTCAATCAGGGCTGGGCTGACTGCGGATGCGGCAGCCGTTCCCGCGGCAGAACCTTTGTTGCCAGTGTTTTCATCAGTCACTGGGGAGTTGATTAATGGGAAGTTGAGTCCCGAGCATTGGGCTGACAATGTCGTCTCGCTATTCCGTTTTGACGATGCGGTAGAAAACATGCTCAAAGCGGGTTTTCACCATTTTCTGGAAATTTCACCTAAATCCCTACTGAGTGCAGGATTAAAGGATTGGAGCCAGCCTTATCGAGGACAGGTGTTTGCTTGTCGCTCAGGACAGAACTGGCCACAACTGTTAGGACAGCTGTTTGAAGCTGGGGTTGAACCGGACTGGCGGACTCTGATGCCTACCGCTTGCCCAATTGATCTACCCATTTACTCCTGGCATCAGCAATCTTATTGGTATGAGCCAGAGATTAGCCGTCGCCGCCGATTACGTATATTGAGCGGTGTATTATTGGGCGAAGCTCAGCCGGGCAGCGAGAGTTGGCAAGCTGAGTTGGCTGTAGAACAAGTGCCTTGGTTACTCGATCATGTTGTCATGGGAAATGCAATGTTTCCGGCTGCGGGCTATATTGAAATCATGTTGGCGGCGGCTCGTATCTGTTTTCCTGACGTTGGATTAGCGCTTGATAATATTGTGTTGCAATCGGCTTTATTGCTAGAGCCAGGCATAGAATTCAGGTTAAAGACACAGCTAGATCGCCAGCGAATGGAAGTGCAAGTACACATTACCCGTAATCTGGATGATAGTGTACATTACCAACTTGCAGCCAGTGCACAGGTGAACATCGTTGTACCGGGTGCTACTGCTTGTGCTATTCCTCCATTAGCGGTAAATGATCGCTATCCTTGCATGTGGAACCAAGAGATGTTGTATCAGGCATTTCAACATCTGCATTTCAGTTATAGTGGTGTTTTTTGTACTCTGCGCCATGCGTTTGTTGGTAAAGAAGAAACAATCTGTGAGATTGAATTACCACCTGCACCGGAGGGAATGAATTTTCACCCAGCGGCTTTGGATGGCATCTTCCAATCATTGTTGGCGATTCAGTCTGCTGATATTCACGCGCCAATTCCTGCCAACGAGTTCCGTATCCCGGTCAGTATTCAGCATTTGCGTATCAATGGTAAATTGTCAGGTCGGGTTCATGCCCATGCCCGAAATACTAAGCAGACACAACAACAATGGCTTGGTGATATTGACGTCTATACTGATAGCGGTATGTTGCTTTGTCAGATCAGCGGGTTTTGCGTTCAGCTTGTTGGTAATAGAAAAAACAGCTTGTCTGCCAAACTGCACAATCTGGTTGTCGGCCAACCACAGTGGCGTAAACTGCCCGCTCAGCCATCAACAGAGTCTGTGACGCAATGGGCTATCCTTGGGGGTGAAAACGCTCTGGCAGAAGAGTTAGTTGATGAGTTGCAACGCCGTGGTGGGTGTGCCTCGTTGTATTCTGGTCTGCCTGACAGTTATCAGAAAATTCAAGAATTAGTTGATACTCTTCCTGTTGAAACCGAAAGGATCCTGATCCTCTGGCCGTTGCAGGCTCCGCGGATGGCTTATCATTCGTTGATCCATTTGTGTGCGGCGCTGGCCGAACGGTCGATAAAACCACGTTTGTGGATAGTGACTCAACGTGCTCATCAAATCACTGAGCAGGATCAGCCCGATCCATTTGCCGCCGCATTATGGGGAATGATGCGCGTTATTGGTCAACAGGAAGCAACTGCATTATGGGGTGGATTACTGGATATTGACAGTACCACGGCTCCAGCCAAATGGTGGGACGCGCTATTGATAGATGATGGCGAGGATCAATTAGCTCTGCGCCATGATCAGCGTTATGTGCTACGCCTTGTGCCATTACCTGAAATACCCGCGCTACCACCAGTGCGTTTTCGTCCAGATGGCTGCTATCTGCTGACTGGTGCTTTTGGTGATATGGGGCGTCAATTGATCCCCTGGATGGTACAGCATGGTGCTCGACATTTGTTATTGATCGGGCGTCGTCGTGCCCTTGATACGGCTGATCAAGAGTTATTGAAAATGCTGCATCAACAAGGGATCGAGGCTAATTATCTGCCGGTTGATCTCGGTGATGTGGAAAAGACCCACATTTGTTTGGCTGAGTATCGACAACAAGCCAGCCAGCCGCTGCGTGGGGTGATTCATTGCGCTGCGCATGTTGAAGATCAGGGATATCGTGAACTCAGCCCCGAGGCGTTTGATAGAGTATTTGCCGCTAAAGCATTAGCTGCCTGGACATTGCATCAAGCGTTGGCTGATGCACCTTTAGAGCATTTTGTTATGTTTTCCTCGTTGGGGGCATTATTGGCTTTACCGGGTATGGCATCTTACGCAGCGGCTAACGCTATGTTGGATAGTCTGGCCTGTTTACGGCGTCAGCAAGGTTTACCTGCGTTAAGCCTTAATTGGGGGCCATGGGAAGCGGGGATCGCTTTGCGGGATAGTCGAACGCTGCCAATACTGGAAAATAGTGGCTTACAGCCATTTGGTTCAGAGGAAGGATTAGCTGTTTTAGAGCGCTTGTTTGCTCGGATTGAGCCGCAACTGGTGCCGTTCTTGACGAATTGGTCAAATTTACTGTCCAGCCAGATGCGTCACCTACCGCTATTGCGTGATATTCAGCAAGAAAATGTGGTTCAGACTTTACCCATAGAAGCGGCGCTTGCAGTGAGTGATCTGGACGATATCGTTAGCTTGCTACAAACCTTTTGTGGTGAGATTGTTGGGACGTCAACAGAAGTATTCCATCCCGATCTACCTTTGACTAACAACGGTATTGATTCATTGAATGGTTTAATGTTGGTACAAAAAATCAACAAACAATTACGTTTGGATATTCCGCTGGAATTGTTGTTAAGTGATAAGCCGCTGGCTGAACTTGCATCATTGATTACATATCGATTGCAAGTTAAGGCAATTGCGAAGTAGGAATAACCTTCGAATTGTTTAAGAACAGCCAATTCAGAGACACGTAGTTACGATTTAGTTTCAATAGGAAACTTATCGGACTAGGAGAGCATAAAAAAGTGTGGGGCATTTATGCTCCCTTGTTTCACAAAACCGCTAAAGAAGTCTCGCTTGATAGCCTGAAATTGCACCAGACCATAGAACTGATACCCCGAAGTGCCACTTTAACGACATAGGCTTTCATGGTGAGGTGCATGACAAAAGTACGTTTAGTTGCTCATTTATCACGAACTGAATAAAGCGCCCCACACTTTTTTATGCTCTCGAATTAATGAGTTCAAGATCGGGTTTATACTCCGAATCTATCAAAATATAATCACAACCATGTTCATTGCACATTCTTAAATTGTATTCATTTTCTTCAATCATTGATTCAAGTGTGCAATGCGAGTCATCTAACCGCAATTCAATAGCATTCGCATATTTTTTAACATCCGAAAAATGATTCTCTATATATTTTTTAGTCATCACAAGGCAGTGAAATTGGATTTTTTTCAGATAGTTATCTGGAAAATATTTTTTCCAATCAAAAGGAATGTATCCTCCTTCAATGATAATATTCTGATTATTTTCGACTGCTGTCTTGATGATTTCTTTAACAATAGACCAAAGATACGATTCAAGCTCCTCATCGTCTTCTGGCGTTAACTTTGTATTCCCACTTCTTATCAGACCCATTTTCAGATGGTCAATTGATAGGTATGTTATATTGTATTTCTCTAATAACCTCTGTGCCAGCAAGGTTTTTCCTGTATGTGAGGCACCAGCAATTAAAACAATCATTATTTAATACTCTTTTTTATCGGCATTCTTTTTTCAAGACGGCGTTTCACCGTAAGATATCAGGATAACATAAGGTACGCCGGAATACCTCAGACCCTGCTCGGTTTTCATGCTGATGCAGTAAGGAAAATGCTTGGTATGAGCCAACAAGTCGAGCAATTTTCGGCAGATTTCACCTGTTCAGAGACCAAAGACATGGGCTATGACTTATTTTCTTTTCGTATCAGAAATATACCAAAATCAATGACGTTGTTTTTACGAATCTGCAAAGCAGATTGATGCCATTCTAAACGAAATTGCATCTCGTGGAGTACAAGCCCACCTCGTGGAGTACAAGCCCACATATAACAGAGTTTGGAGATTTTATGATAATACAAAAGCCAATTAATTCAGGATTCAATTCATTATCTTCAGCTTCTGACGTGCTTGAAGATCTAGATCTTCAGGGTAAAACAGCACTTATCACGGGTGGACACTCTGGACTGGGATTTGAAGCAACTAAAGCACTTTCAAAAGCAGGTGTACATGTAGTTGTAGGTGCGCGGAATGTAGAAAGTGCTTCTAAGGCTCTAAGCGAATTGTCGAATGTTACAATTTTTCAGCTTGATCTTTCAGATATCAGCTCGATAAGGGATTTTGCGTCTTTTGTAACTACCTGCAGCTATAATTTCGATTTTGTGATATGCAATGCTGGAATCATGGCTTGTCCCGAAAGAAGAGTTGGTTTGGGTTGGGAGTCTCAATTTGCTACAAATCATATCGGCCATTATGTGCTGGTAAATTTGATATGGAATAATATCCGCTCTGGAGGAAGAGTAGTATGTGTTTCATCCGCAGGGCATCATAATTCTCCAATCAGATGGGATGATATCCATTTCACTAATGGTTATGACAAATGGATCGCTTATGGTCAGTCCAAAACTGCTAATATTCTTTTTGCTTTGCAGTTAGATATTTATGGTCAAAGAAGGGATGTCAGGGCATTTTCTTTGCATCCAGGTAAAATCTTCACCCCTCTCCAAAGGCACCTGACAAATGAAGAAATGACAAACGAGGGATGGATGGATAAGAACGGTAATCCGATTGATTTAACCTTTAAGTCCCCAGCTCAGGGGGCTGCAACTGGGGTATGGGCGGCAACAAGTCCAGAGCTAAAAGGACTAGGGGGACTTTATTGTGAAGATTGTGATGTCACAGCTCTCTCATCAGAATATGAAGAGCCCTTTGTCGGTGTTTGTGAGTACGCGGTTGATCCAACTGAAGCCTTAAAGTTGTGGAATTTCACAGCGGACCTCACAAACATAAATGCGTTTTCAGGCCATTAATTGCACTCTATTATTTAAAATGAGATGACTATCCATCTTCTGTCGCCCGCAGAGCCATCGCATTAGGTGATTGTATGCCATATTAAAATGATAACCGGATTGCCAGTGCTACCAGAGTGACAAAAAGTACGGGCAGGGTCATGATAATCCCCACGCTAAAATAGTAACTCCATGATATAAAAATGTTTCTCTGCGACAAAACATGTAACCAAAGTAACGTTGCCAGACTACCAATCGGCGTAATTTTGGGTCCCAGATCACTGCCAATAATGTTGGCATAAATCATGGCGTCTTTGACAACACCCGTAGCAGCGCTGGCATCAATAGACAATGCACCGATAAGTACTGTAGGCATATTATTCATGACTGATGACAGTATTGCTGTCAGGAAACCAGTACCCAATGTTGCTCCCCAGACACCTCCTTCAGCGAAAATATTCATAACGCCAGACAGGACATCTGTAAGACCGGCATTGC
Organism: Xenorhabdus littoralis; assembly: GCF_033949345.1. Classification (NCBI taxonomy): domain Bacteria; kingdom Pseudomonadati; phylum Pseudomonadota; class Gammaproteobacteria; order Enterobacterales; family Morganellaceae; genus Xenorhabdus; species Xenorhabdus littoralis. Next base: position 87,626 of record NZ_VCDP01000015.1, on the reverse strand, counting down.
GCAGTCCGTACACGACCAAATACATCCCTAATGAAAAAATAACAATTTGCCAGGGAGCCTCTTTCAGTACTTTCTTTGTGTTGATCACATGACCACTACGAGCAACCAACCAAAGGGCGAAGGCTGCAACCGCCGCAACAAGACTAATGGGTACTCCTAACGGCTCAAAAGCAAAAAAACCAATGAGCAATAAAATCAGAACAGCCCAGCCTGCTTTGAATGTTCGTACATCACGAATGGCTTCACGTGGCATTTTCAATTTGGCAACATCGTAGGCGAGTGGGATCTCTTTTCGGAAGAAACAATGAAGCATGGTTAATGTGGCAATAATGGCGACAATATCAACCGGAACCATAACTGATGCATAGTCATTAAAAGAAAGGTTAAAAAAATCAGCGGAAACGATATTAACCAGATTAGAGACAATCAAAGGTAAGCTGGCGGTATCCGCAATAAACCCAGCGGCCATCACAAATGCAAGTGTTGCTCCACGACTAAAACCGAGAGCCAATAGCATCGCAATAACAATAGGTGTCAGTATCAACGCGGCACCATCGTTCGCGAATAGTGCTGAAACAGCGGCTCCAAGAAGAATAATATAGGTAAACAACCAGCGGCCTCTGCCATTTCCCCAGCGGGCGATATGCAATGCAGTCCATTCAAAAAAACCTGCTTCATCAAGTAACAGACTTATGATAATTACAGCAATAAAAGTCGCCGTCGCATTCCAGACAATTTGCCACACGACTGGAATATCATCGAAATGGACTACGCCAGTAATCAAGGCAAGCATAGCTCCCATCATAGCGCTCCAGCCAATACTTAACCCTCTCGGCTGCCATATCACAAAAATCAAAGTTAGAATAAAAATTGCACCTGCCAGTAACATAATTTCCTCCAAAAAAAACATATTTGATTTGTCACATATATCTGAATAAATTTTTTAATCCATTATTGACAGAAAGATTTACCACCCGTTGCTGTATTCACCTGCTGAAGACGCTTATTGAGTTGAGCGATCTCTGCATACTGGCATTGTGAAGTCAGTTCGAGAATATTTTCTGCCCAAACAGGAATATGTAATGAAAGACGATAGTAGATCCATTTTCCTTCCCGTCGATCTGAAAGTAATCCCGCTTCTCGCAGCATTGCCAGATGGCGTGAGGTTTTGGACTGTGGTTCTTGAAGGGCTGTTGATATATCACAGACACATAATTCTCCAGTTTTACGCAGTAATAGCATGATGTAGAGACGGGTTTCATCGGAAAGAAATTTGAAAAATTGAAGTGGGGTAAGTTGAATCATAAACACTCTCAATATTGAGTTGATTAACTGAAGATAATACTCAGTCGCAACGTAACGTCAATAACATATTTGAAAAAGTAAATGTGTCTGTTTATAGGAAGACCAGTCTGCTTGCTTAGGTGGTGTCGGAAAGGTAGAAATTTGTAAAATAGATCTCTAATTATGTTTTGGTTTTTCATTTACTATGTGAATCCGAGATGCTCTACTATTCGAGTAATCTTTCATTACATCTTATTTTCATAAAGAAAATTTCCATTCCGAACAGGAAATAACAAAATATATTTAAAGGCGATATATGAAAACTGCAATGCAAATTGTCAATGAAGCTTTAGAAAACGGCATTACGCTATTTATTATGAATGGAAAATTACAATATGAAACCAATCGTGACAGTATTCCGTCGAAATTGTTAAGTGAATGGATAAATAACAAAAACCAATTAATAACTTTTCTGTCCCAGTCTTATTCAAAAGAAAATATATCGTCAGGAAATATTCTGGATAATCAATTAAATTATTGGGAAAAACAATTGATTAGCATCTCTCCTCTACATCATTTCCCATTGGATAACCCACGTTCAGAAAAACAGAATTTCGAAAAAAACACACATCAACAACGTATTTCAAATAATATTACACAAGGAATAAAAACGTTATGCACCCAACATGAAGTCACTTTATTTACATTTTTAGAAACTGCCTTTGCTGTATTGCTTAGCCATTACAGTAATGAAAAAGACATTATAATTGGTACGCTGATTACAAGAAAAAAACGTTATGACATTGAGTCTTTAATCGGTACTTTCGTCAATTCATTGGTTATCAGAACAGATTTATCCTCTCAGCCGACTTTCAGTGAATTATTAAAACAAAATAGCCATACGATTTTAGATGCCGATGCACATCAGGAACTTCCTTTTGAAAGGTTGGCAAAGAAAATCAATCCTAATCATAATGTAAACTATCATCCTATTTTTCAAATCGCTTTTACACTAGGAAATACTAATCAGCAAAATATAGATTTAGAGCAGGAAAATAACATTAAGAGTGAAGAATACCTGCATCTGAAAACCCTGCTTGATTTAGACATCCACATTTATGAAGAAGAGGGGAAAGGATTATCTCTTTTATGGAACTATGACACTGATCTATTTGAAAGTGCCACAATTGAAAGATTAAGTGCCAATTACGAAACCCTGCTTTCCAATATTGTTGCAATGATGACGCAAAATGTTGATGAACTACTGCCGGGTCAAGTATCCTCTGTTCATAACATTCCATTTCTATCTGATACTGAAAAGCACACTTTATTGCATGAATGGAATGGACCACAGAAACATTATCAAACAGGACGTTGTTTCCATGAATTGTTTGAAGAGCAAGCCGAACGGATTCCTGAAAATACCGCATTGATTTTTGGTAACGACTCGATGAGTTATCGAGCAGTCAATGAACAAGCCAACCAACTGGCACATTATTTGATAGAACTGGGTGTCAAACCTGATACGTTGGTCGCACTTTGTATGTCGAGATCATTACAAGGAGTGGTGGCGTTACTGGGAATTCTTAAAGCAGGGGGTGCGTATGTACCGTTAGATCCCGGTTACCCGCAGGCACGCCTTCAGTATATGCTGGAGCATAGTGAAGTTGAGTTCATCCTTACCGAAACACATCTGGCAGAAAAATTGCCTATCAGCCAGCAAACAGTGATCTATCTGGATACACCGGCTGTACAATCACACCTGCAAAATATGCCAACCGGGAATATCACCAAACGCCCAACGCCTCTGACAGAAGATCATCTGATCTATGTGATTTATACCTCTGGCTCTACGGGCAAACCAAAAGGTGTGATGGTGAAGCATAAAGGCTGGGTTAATCTTGCATTATCTCAGGCCGATCTATTTGGGATTGATGCAAACAGCCGGGTATTACAGTTTGCTTCCTGGAGCTTTGTTGCTATGACCATAGAGATGGCGATGGCTTTTCCTTGTGGCGCAACGCTGTGTTTGATTTCGGAAACGCAGCAACGTACTCCTGAGTTACTGGATGATGTGGTTGAAAAATATCAGATTACCCATACTATGTTGCCGCAGGCACTATTGCCCCATCTGAACTTCAACAAATGGCAATCCGTCTCAAATTTATTATTGGGAGGAGAGGCTGTGCCACCACAAATAGCGACTCGCTGGAAACCGGGCAGAAAACTATTTAACGCATATGGCTCTACAGAAACTTCCTCTATGGTAACCGCTGGTTTATTAACCGATGACCGGATTACAATTGGAAAACCATTACCGAACATAGTGGTTCGTATTCTTGATCCGGAGGGTAATCTAGTACCAATTGGGGCAATTGGGGAACTGCATATCGGTGGGGTTCAGCTGGCACGGGGTTACCGAAATTCACCGGAAATCACAGAAAAACAGTTTATCCGCGATCCATTAAGCTCATCATGTGCAGGTTCTGATACAGAAAATAGACTTTATCGGACGGGAGATTTAGTTCGTTGGACACCGGATGGTCAATTGGAGTTTATAGGACGTGTTGACTCATTGGTCAAAATTCGCGGTCATCGCATCGAATTAGGTGAAATTGAAGATGTCTTGAGTGGACATGATGCCTTAAGTAGTGCCGCTGTGATCGCTTACGGCGAGGGCAATGAAGATAAGAGACTGGTTGCTTACGTTTGTCCGAGCGCTGAGTGGCTTGGAGCAAGAGGAGCAGCCTTTGATGCCTCTGCTCTTGGCAGTGAACTCTCAGAGTTATTTCAATCTTTTCTGAACCAACAATTGCCTGAATATATGGTTCCCCGTATCTATATCCTGCTGGAGCGGATGCCTCTCACACCTAGCAACAAAGTGGATAAAAAAGCCCTGCCTGTTCCGGATAACAGTAAATTACGTCAGCAAAATTATGTTGCACCAAGAGATGAAATAGAGGAAAAACTGTGCCTGTTATGGCAAAAACATTTGAAAATTAATCAGGTAGGAATTCATGATAATTTCTTCGCGCTTGGAGGACATTCGCTTTTAGCCACTAAGATTACGGCATCCATTAAAAATATACTGAACAATAGTCTTAGCATGTATCAATTATTTACAAATCCGACCGTTGCACAAATTTCAAATGTGATTAAGAATACTAAAAGACCTGAAATATCGATATCTGAACCAATACAAAATACCCTTGATGGAAAGACTCTACTTTCTTATGGGCACAAACTGCTTTTACCTCTGATACAAAAGGGAAGGATGGAGCAGTGTTTTCATGTTCCCGTTGTTTTGCTGATAAATGGAATACCTGATCGTAATGCCTTGGAAAAAAGTTTGAATACTCTTTTAGAACGGCATGAAAGTTTGCGTTTAAAATTCCATCAAGAAAATGAACAGATCTTCGTGAAACCAGACAATAATCTGACGATCGATTTACAAATTGTCAAATTACAACCAGAAGGAATAGAAAAAGAGAAAATACTCAGTGAAATTGAAAGGTTCTGGCGAGAAGAACAAAAAATACCTTTTGATATTTATAATAAACCGTTAATTAGAGCATTCTTATTACCTATTTCTGAAAAAAGCACAGGATTATTGTTTGATATTCACCATATAATTTTTGATGGTTGGTCAATCAATATCTTTTTGAATGAACTTGCACAATTGTATACGGCTTATTCACAGGGACAAGAGCCTGTTCTTCCCCCCATAGCTATGAAATATTCTGACTATATCTATGATTCGCAAAGAAGTCATAAAACAGATGAGTATCAAACGCAGCTTAAGTTTTGGCAGAAACAGTTTGCTAATGTCAGTATGCAGCATAATTTTCTGGTTGATTTCAGCAGGAATGTAGCTTCAAATGGCCACTTTAATATTCACTATATCAATATACCTAATTCAGTAACTAAAGCATTTTCAAAATATTGTGAATCTAATAATACGACACCATATATGCTATTTATGGCTCTATTCCATACTTGTATATTTATGTATTCAGGCGTATCACAGACTATTACGGCTTCGCCGCGACTTGAGCGTAGCAGTATCGAAAGCCAGCAAGCGATAGGATTGTTTTTGAATGGACTATTAGTCAAATCCTCGATCAATAAGGAAATGAGCTTACACGATATCATTCAGCAAATCAGGCAGTTTATCTATGATGCTATGCAAAACTTGGACGTTCACGTATCTTTGGTTGTTGATTCTGTCGGTGAAAAAGTAAGGGATGCTCTATTTAACATTGTATTTAATTACATGGACATAGATGATGATGAGACAGAATCTTTCGCTAACCTCGACGTAGAGTCCATACAGATTGTTCCAACTCCTTTCGAATCACTTGGGATGACTTTTTTCAACAAGCCAAAAAGTATCATATGTGAATTTACCTATAATCCAGAGCTATACTCCAAAGAGGCTATTGATAGCTTACTTCGGTATTACGAGCGATTAATGAATGCCATCGTATCTGGTCAGGAAAAAGAGAATATCCGTAATTTTTATGACTAAGGTTTTTTCAGACAGATTCGATTTTAATCCTTATCCTGTTAGTAATGAGCTGATTTAGTGATTTGTCTAGTCCAGATATACGTTGACACTTATTTTACTCATAACGCCTGATGCACTACACCGGGCGTTTTATTTTAGGGCTAAGTGGGGTCTATTCAGCGCAATGCTGCCAGACTGTGCTCAATCTTGTTCCACAGAATTTTCAATCTGGGCCCGATATCAGGGTGATCAACCAACATATGCTCTGTGGCATCAGGGATAACGTAAGGTGCAGCCAATGTTGCGCGGGGACTACACTCATCTATTAGGCGGCACCCCATAGTTTGCAGCGTTTCAGTTAGTTGTGACTGCGCGAGTTCGGAACGAATCGAGATGTTGGGGAACGCAGTGGCTTGTCGATCAATTCTCCACCGCTAACTATCCAGTCAAGCGCATTTTTCATCACTCCTTTGTTGACCAATTTTTATCTCCAATTTAACTTCAGTGATGTATGCATGGTTTTATACTCATAAGATTTATATTCTGTCTTGGATCCCGTTTTTCTGTGATCTCTATAAATTTGTCTTATTTTCGAAAGCGGTACATCATTAATTAGATAACATCGATGGGATTGTTGCTAGGAAGTATTCATTGATGCCGTGGTTGATGTAATAACATATTTTTTCCTTGCTTTTATTATAGTTACATGCCAATAGAAATCGCGTTTGGTTATTTCAAGTTAGTTTTGTCAAGTAATACTACTAAATAGGATAATGATGAAAGAAAAAATACTTTTAGTTACAGGGTCTAGTCGAGGTATTGGAGCGGCTACCGCTATACTGGCAGCAAATAAAGGATACTCTATATGTTTAAATTATTTAAACGATGAAAAGTCTGCTTTTAAAGTGCGTGATGAGATTTTGAATCTGGGTGCCAAATGTATCGCTGTACGTGCTGACGTTTCCAATGAGCATCAAGTAAAAAAAATGTTCGACAACATTGATACTCAGTTAGGAAGTATTACTCACCTTGTCAATAATGTTGGGATCTTAAAACAAAAAATGCCCTTAATTGATATGGATGGGGAACGATTTCAACAAGTATTATTGACCAATGTAATGAGCCATTTTTATTGCTCTTCTGAGGCGATTAAGCGTATGTCGATTTCTAGAGGAGGCTCTGGAGGCTCAATTGTTAACGTTTCATCAGGTGCATCGAAAAGTGGCTCACCTTTCGAATACATTGATTATGCTGCGTCGAAAGGGGCAGTTGATACCTTTACTACAGGATTATCTAAAGAAGTCGCCGCTGACGGCATACGAGTCAACTGCGTTCGTCCGGGCGGCATTTACACCGATATTCATGCTGATGGAGGCGAACCTTATAGAGTTGATCGTATTGCCAAGAACTTCCCGATGCAAAGAGGTGGAACGCCTGAAGAGGTTGCAAATGCGATTATTTGGCTACTTAGTGACGAAGCTTCATTCGTGACTGGAAGCTTTACAGACTTATGCGGTGGTTTATAAATTGGAAACTAACTTAGCAGCTATCCAGAATGAAATTTCGCAAACGACTACACCACGAGTTTGCAGCTGATAGTGTTCAAGGTGAAGAGTGTCGTTGCTGCAATAGCCCTTCCATCCACTGGCGATGTCTGATCCGCAGTGTATCAAGGAAGGGCGTTTAAAAATGGAGAAAGGATAAAAGTAAGCAATACACCTGATGTCAAAGATTCTGACCTTGTGTACGATTTTGTATTGGCGGCCCATCGCGTCAATCGTGATGGAAGGATCTTCAATATTCTATTTTATTGTATTTTAAGTATTATTTTTTCTACTTATTAAAATATACATTTGAAAAAGTAAGGTTTATGAAATAAAATGGCATGGATGATTACCCCCATTTTTTACAGAGCGCAACCCGTAAAAGGCTTTGAAATTGGGTTGAAAATAGTCAATCAGGAATAGGTTTATCTATGAGTTACGTTTTTGGCAGATTGTAGGCATTGAAGTCAGGAGGCAGTTTTGACCCGTCATAATCAAAATAAAGATAACAGCGAACAAGATGATGATAAAAAATCAGCGATTGTATTGAAGGGTTCTCAACAAAAAAGAGGGATGGTGATGTCGGTATCCGTTCCGGGAAGGCAAATATATGACAATCCTGCAATTGCATATCTTGTTAGTCTTGGTTCAAAACGTAGTCGTCAGACCATGAAATCATTTCTGAATATTGTGGCCAAAATGCTCGGATATCAAAATGTTCAGGACTGTACTTGGGGAGCACTTCGACGTCATCATATTCAAGCCATCATGGAAATGCTTTCAGATTCGGGAAAAGCTCCAGCAACGATCAACACTTATCTTTCTGCTTTGAAAGGTGTTGCATTGGAAGCATGGACAATGAAACAAATCGATACCGATAATTTTCAGCATATAAAACAGGTGCGTTCTGTCAGGGGAAACAGGTTACCAAAAGGCCGGGCACTTGAGCGTTATGAAATAAAAACCTTATTTTTTACCTGTGAAGATGATATCAGTACAAAAGGTTTACGTGATGCTGCCATTATTGGTGTACTTGTAGGATGCGGACTGCGTCGTTCAGAAATTGTTTCACTGGATATAAAACATATAATTCGTCGTGAACAAGCATTAAGAGTGATGGGAAAGGGCAATAAAGAACGTTTGTCCTATATGCCGGAGGGAACATGGGAACGTTTGAACCGATGGGTAGATGAAGTACGTGGTGATCACGCCGGACCACTTTTTACTCGTATTCGTCGTCATGATGACGTGACTGATACCCGTTTATCTGATCAGGCAATTTATCATATCCTTGAGACACGCAGATTAGAAAGTGGTTTGGAAAAATTTGCACCTCATGATCTGCGCAGAACATTTGCATCAGCCATGCTGGATAATGGTGAAGATATCATAACTGTCAAAGATGCTATGGGGCATTCAAGTATTACTACAACCCAAAAATATGACAGGCGTGGAGATGAACGTCTGAAAAATGCAGCCAGAAATCTGGATTTTTGATAAGGAAAAACTTTTTTCCTTATTTGTCATGTTTAACAAACTTAATATCTCTTTCTTTATACATCCTAAAAGTCATTCCAAGCAAAAGACGTGATATGAAGAAATTCTCAGAAAACGTCTTTTTAATAGATTGCTTAATTATTCGCTAATTATTACTCTCTCACATATTACGATGACAGGTGTACTTATTATGACCTCAAAAACACTTTGGAATACTTACGGTTCAACGTCTTTGTTCGTTTTATTATGGAGTAGTGGCGCTATTTTTTCCCGTTGGGGACTAGACCATAGTTCTTCTTTTGCCATTTTAACTGTGCGTTTTGCTATTGCTTTTCTGTTTCTACTATTGCTTTGCATGTTTAGAAAAAGCCATCTCCCTACACCGGAAAATATCAAGAAAGTTGCCGGAACGGGTTTGTTAATCATCGGCGGATACTCAATTTTTTACTTTCTTGCATTAGAACACGGAATAACGCCCGGAATTTTGGCAACAATAATGGGAGTTCAGCCCATCATTACTCTTTGGGTGATCGAGAAACATTTTTCCGCTCGGCGTTTAATGGGGTTATTATTGTCTTTGATGGGATTAATATTTGTTGTATTTCAAGGACTAGTCCTGACCAAGTTTTCTCTTTCAGGAACTTTTTTTGCCTTAGCCGCTTTAGCTTGTATAAGTATTGGTGCCATCTTTCAGAAACAGATTAAGCAATCGCCTTCTGAAGTGTTACCCTTACAATATGGCGTAAGTTTATTACTTTGTTTATTATTTGTACCTTTTAAGCCTTTCCATATTGAACCGACCATTGGGTTTATTATTCCGGTTCTATGGCTTGGTTTAGTGATTTCAGTAGCCGCTCAATTATTACTTTATCGGCTTATCAGTGCCGGTAATTTGGTTAATGTCACCAGCCTGTTTTATCTTGTTCCGGGAGTGACAGCAATAATGGACTATTTATTCTTAGGCAATGCCTTATCTATTTTAAGTATAGTAGGCATGGTGGCAATAATAGTGGGTCTTGCTCTTATCTTTCGCGAAAAAGAAACCAAAAGTATTAAAAATGTAGAATGAGTTCAGTAAATTGCCCGAAAAGGAATTCGGGCAATTTTTTATCAACCGTTTTCCTATATATAATCATCCAATTGATTAATCTTCATTCACCTTAATAGGGCAGGAAAATCCATCGGGTTTAATTGCCAGAAGATCACATTTCAGCTTATCGATAACATGCTCGGCTGTATTGCCAAGAAATGCAGCGGATAATCCAGTCCGACCCAGAATGCCTAATACAACTACTCCTGTATTTAATTCATCACAAATTTCAGGAATGACTTTTTCTGGCACTCCTTCATGAACATGAGTATGTTGCTCATCAATACAAAATTTTTGTCGCAATCCTTTCATTGCAACTAAATGCTGACCTCGCAATGCCTGGTTATACACATTGGGATCAAAATCGGGGAGTTCAGTTGCAATATTTAAAGGTGCAACAGGATATGCACTAACAAGATGAATTAACGGCTCTTTTACGATGCGATTAGCAAGATCTTGCGTTTCGCGCACTAATTTCAGATTGAGTTCATTATGATAAGCTTCTTCATTGGATAAATTGACCGCAACAACAGTAGACGCGTTTTCCGGCCATATTTGATCTTTCACCATCCAGACAGGACACGGACATTTGCGTAATAAATGCCAGTCAAGCGGAGTAAAAATCATAGATTCCAATTTGGAATGTTGATGAGCCATTTTCAATAGTAAATCATGATTTCCAGTGATAACTTCTTGAATAATCGCCTCATAAGGACGATTATGCCAAATCACTTTGATCTCAATATCAATTCCTGATTCAAGATAGTAATGGGCCTGTTGTTTTATCCAAGCGACTCTTTGACCAACCACTCCTTTGCGCATGGCATTTCTTTCTTCAGGAGAAAGTAGGGTAGTCATTTCATAAGAGAGATCATAGATAGATAAGAAAGCTTTAATCCGACCACCATTACGTTGCACGATATAAACTGCCCGCCTTAATGCGGGTTGATCATCCTGATTGGGGTCAATTGCAACTAAGATATTTTGATAGTTTGCCATATTGAGTTCCTCGCAGAGACTGGGTATCTCTTTCGTACAAAAGATAAACCAATATAGATAACTATAACAGGATAAAGGAAAGCCAGATCAGCAAAATATAGTGATCTGGCTTAAATTTTAGATAATGTTAGGCGATGTTAGCAGGTGCTTTACCCGCTAACTCAGTCAATTTATCCATACCTTCAACGGCAATATACTTACCTTTAACGGCTAAAATACCATTTTTCTGGAAACGGCCGAGCAGGCGACTGATGGTCTCAACGGTCAAACCAAGATAGTTGCCGATGTCACCACGTGTCATAGTCAAGCGGAATTCGCGAGGTGAAAAACCACGTTGGGCAAAGCGACGTGACAGATTGTAGATAAATGCAGCCAGCCTTTCTTCAGCATTCTTTTTAGACAGCAACAAGATCATTTCTTGATCGCCTTTGATTTCCCCACTCATCAGACGCATCATTTGCTGGCGGAGATTAGGCATTTTGCCTGAAAGGTCATCCAGAGTTTCAAATGGAATTTCACATACCATTGAAGTCTCCAGCGCTTGGGCAAAACTTGGGTGTTCAGTATTAATGATGGCATCAAAGCCGACTAAATCACCAGCAAGATGGAAACCCGTGATCTGTTCGTCACCTTCTTCAGTAATCGTGTAACTTTTGATTGTCCCAGAGCGGATGGCATAAAGTGATTTCAGTGCATCACCAGCCTTAAATAAAGTTTGCCCTTTCTGGATGGGTTTTTTACGCTCGATGATATTATCAAGCTGGTCAAGTTCGTGTTCATTTAAGGTGAAAGGAATGCAGAGCTGGCTAATGCTACAATCCTGACAGTGGATTGCGCAACCACCAGATTGAATCCGACGAATAATACGTTTTTCCGGGATCATAGGGAAATGCTCATTAGAAGTGATTGATATGAGTAAATTTAACATATTTATCTGGTCCTGATAAGAGCCAGATAATCCCATTAATTTACGGTATTTATCACTACTAACGAAAAAAAAATGAAATTTTTTTTGGATTAACGCTGAACTTGCGTAAAATTTTAGCCATTCAATATAACATCTCAATCAAACTGAAATTGAGTCAATAATATATGGGTACAATACGAGTCGATGATGTTGTTTGGTTACGGATAAATGGAATAGGGTTGACATGGGTGAATGGTTGTTAATTGCATTGACAATGCTAGTACAAAGCTCCGTGGGGCTGGTATTGATGAGCGCACTTTTTATTTACTGGTTTAAGCATGAATCAAAAACATGGCAGCATTCAGTGGCCGTTGTCGTAGAAAAAACATTATTAAGAACGCTATTAGTCAGTAGCGTGCTTGCAGGGATAGGGTTGCTTGCTTCTCTAAACATTTTGGAATATCCATTTAATTTGTATCATACATTACATAATGTTATGCAGAGATGGGTAAACATAGAAACAACCTTTGCTGCCATTTATTTTGGATTGCTTGTCTTATGCACATTTATTGTTGTGTTCATAAAACGTGCCCATGCTTATGTCATGCTTGGGATTGGTGTCATTGGCCTGATCGATCTCCATTACATGGCGATTATTTATGTCAATAGCATGATGATTACATGGAAAAATATTAATACGTATTTTCTGTTCTATGGTGCAGTGTTTACGCTAGGGCCAGCGTTAGCACTATCATTTATCTGTTGCCCGCTAAGAAAATACATTCAAGGAAAGTTCCTCATTAAATTTCTGATGGCAGCTTTGCTTGTTGTTTTTGCCAGTGTGACCCTGCGACTGATCGAGCATCCTGCCTATATGGGGTGGTTGGCAGAAATCACAACAATCAATGAAAATGCTATTTTTCCGCATCAAGTCGAATTTAATATCAAAAGCGCTTTTGGGATGAGAATGATTTCATGGTGCTTATATATTGTTGCAATGACAATTTGGATTTATGCGTTATGGAAAGGAAAAAATGGTCTATTGAACCATAAAAATTATTCTATTCTACTTGGCGCAATTCTCATGTTCATTGCTGAGTTGGTTAATCAATATACATTTTTTATTATGTGCAACGTATGATAGACCTGAATTGATTATCCAATTTATTTCATTATTCATTAGCCGAAATGCATGGCAGAAACAGTGACAACGTCATGCTTTCTGCCATGCATGGGCGTAACTAATTTATAGTTCCATATAAAAATATTTTCATTTCGATATGACGAGATAATCTTCTCACTTTCCCTCATTTTTCCTCTCACTTATTTGTAGTAGCGCACATTTTTAAAGTTATTTGTTAACTTGTTATTAAAATTGTGAATATAATGTTTTTTCGACTAAAAAAACAGAATAATATGGCTGAAAATCAGTCAGTAACATAATAAATAAACTATTAATAAACTCTCCATCCTGATTGCATAATATAAAAAATCAGTTAAAAGGTTGCGTAATTATGACTAAGCCACTTCACCCTAATTTAAATATAGATGCGTTGTTTTTAGGTCCAAAATCAGAAAATGCTGTTTTTTTTAGAGAAATGATGGAGTATGCCGTTAGTGAACATATGCACTGGCGCTCAAGTTTTCATCCTGGTGATTCTGCTTTGAACACGTCCGTCGAACGTCATGAACATAATTACCGAGAAACGCTTTATCAGACAGAAGGGATCTTAAATCAGCTATCAGCAAAACTGAAAAACACTTCAATTCCTTTTTTCTCTCCCCGTTATCTTGGCCACATTAACAGTGACACCTTAATGGTTTCTAATCTTGCCTATGTGATGGCCATGATGTACAACCCGAACAACTGTTCTTATGAAGCATCTCCGACAACAACAGAATTGGAACTTGAATCGGGATTGGATCTCTGTCGTATGTTCGGTTACGACCCTAAGAAATCTTGGGGACACATCACTTCTGGCGGAACGGTGGCTAATTATGAAGGATTATGGGTTGCCAGGAATTTAAAAACACTGCCTCTTGCTATATCTCAACACCCTAAAACAAAAGCACTGCTCAGCCATAAATCACCTCAGCAATTGAGAAATATGGCGACGGCTGAAATTTTGGATCTAATAACTGAACTACAACAAATTGGAGTTTTTGAAGAAATTCGCGACATGACCTGTCGGGGGACTGGAATCAAACCAGAAATCCTGGGCAAACTTCTGGTTCCGCAATCCAAACATTACTCCTGGATGAAAGCGGCAGATATCTTCGGTATTGGTCAGGAGAATATCATTCCATTACCTGTTAATGAAAACTATCAAACTGACGTTGCGAAAATGCGTGAAATAACTTTTCAGCTAATTGAGCAAGGTGAAGCAATTTTGGCGATGATTGCTGTGGTGGGTACGACTGAAGTTGGGGCGATTGATCGGATTGATGAAATCATTGCATTGAGACAGGAGTGTGAGGAGCGCTATGGTCAATCATTCTATATTCATGTTGATGCTGCTTATGCGGGATACGCGTGTTCCATGCTTTTAAATGAGCAGGGCGAATTTTTGGAATATGATGATCTGGATAGTAATTACCGTTCTATCGGCATCATGCCAGAAAATATCAGTTGGCCGAAACCCGAAGTTTATGAAAGTTTCAAAGCTTTGAAAGAAGTTGATTCAATTACAGTTGATCCACATAAAGTCGGTTTCATTCAATATGCTGCTGGTTCTATCTGCATGAAAGACAAACGTATTCTCGATTTGATTTCTGCTCGTGCAGCTTATGTTTTTGAAGAAAACGATAATCAAAAAAACTCTGCTGGTAGCAATCGGGGAATTCTCGGTTCATCCATTATGGAAGGTTCAAAAGCAGGGGCAACAGCCGCTGCGCTTTGGGCTGCCCATCGTTTATTACCTTTGAATATTAGCGGATATGGAAAAGTAATTGCTGCCGGTATCGTTACGGCACACCGATTGTTGGAGAAGCTGGCTACTTTTCCACCCATAGAAGTAGGTAAACATCAGTTTGAAGTTCATATCATGCCATCTCCTGATTTCCATATGATTAATTTCACCTTCAAGGAAATCGGTAACGAAAGCCTGAAAAACCACAATGCCCTCAATAAGCGGCTATATGAACTTTGTTCATACTCGACAGGACGTGCCTATGCCAATGATTTCCTTACATCATCAACCATACTGGATTATAAAGAGTATGGTGATACACCGTGGCATTACGCAAAAAAATGCGGTTTCAATCGTGATGAATGGGAAAAAGTTCACCGTATCTATGTCTTACGGGCAGCAGTCATGACCTATTGTTTACGTAATGAGGAGCACTTTGAGGAGTTTTGGAATCAACTTCAAACCATTTTTGTTAAGAAAATAAATCAGCTGGTGGACGAAGAAGAGAAGAAAACACGACTAATGTCCGAGCCTTATACCGCATTTATTAGTTAATAAAAAATGCTTGAACATTAACTAAAAATATATTAACTAATTGATATATAGCATAATCTCTCATAGAGCTTGAATTTTCTCTCAAGCTCTTTTCTTCTGTTCTTCATTTCTCAATATCTACTTATTTATTTCATAAAATTAAATCCGCATTGCAGAATGAATTAACTAAATCATATTAAATACAATGCAATAACAGGCTAGACTGAGCTGTTACTATTTCTATTATCTTTCTTTAAAAAAGAATTCCCTTTATAAGGCTAAGGGTATGTTTAATTTGGATATTATTTTTTTAAATAAGAAACAACTTGTTTGGAATGGTTAGAATTATCAGACAAAATAAATTTAAAACCCATTGAAAAATAACAAGTTAATTGCAATATTTAAATTAAAATAATTTAAAATTTTCATAAATAAATGATAACAACTAAACATTATTATTATGTGACTAATATCTCAAAAGAAAATCAATTTCAATGCGCATAAAAAATATTGATGATTAAATTCATAAACAAAACATAAAAGACAACGAAAACAACAAAGCCAAGTGAAAGATTTTTTTGTTGGATAATTATTTATTTACAAACACTTATGAGGTTCTTTATGTCGATGACTGTCACACCTATTGAAGGGAATTTTGGTGCCTATATTACAGGCCAAGATATCTTTGAATTATCATCAGAAGAATATAAAAAGATAAAATCACACTTGTCTGAATATGGTTTGTTGATTTTTAAAAATCAGCAAATGGATGATGAAGCACTAGTGAATTTTGCCCAGCGCATAGGAAGTGGAAAGTTAGAGGAACCCGCCAGAAAAATATCGTTGTCAGATAACCGTAAATATATTGCTTACCTGACAAATCTTCGTGATAGCAATGGAGAACAGTTAGGTTTTTCCGGAAGTGATACTGATTATTGGCATTCAGATCAGGAATTTCGTGTGAATCCAGCTTCAGTTAGTATGTTATATGGTGAAGTAGTGAAATTCACTGGTGGTAATACATCTTTTGCCTCCACTGCTGTACATCACCTCAGTTTTTCTTTTGATGAACTTTCTATGCTGAATAACTTGTCTTCTACACGCCAGCCAGCATCTACACATGATAATGCACCTCATATCACAGTTGCTCACCCTGTAGTCATTGAAAATAAAAAAACAAAACAAAAATATATTTATGTCAGTGAAAATACTATTGAATTTATTAGCGAAAATAAAATCCTGCCAAACTCAAAAACACTTAAAAAAACCATTTTAGAACAAGTTCTATCATCGGGAAATATTTATTCACATCAATGGGAAGAGGGTGATTTATTGGTATATGACAATAGCCAACTTTTACATCGCCGGGAATGCTTTACTGGAGATAGATTTATTAAAGGATTAAAAATTTATCCTGACGTAACTTATCAACCCGAAATACCGGGTTGGGCTGTTGGAGGTATTTGAAGTGAATATTACAAAAGAAAAAGAAAAATTGCTTATACAGTTAGTCAGAGAAAGCAATAAAGAATATACCAAAAAACATGATTTTAAACCTGCTGAACCTATGTTAATACGTGCAGGAGTAGCAGGGAATTTGCCATTTAACAGCTTAACCACAGATGTAGTTACAGGGTGTTTACCCGAAAGTATGGCTTGTTACGGTATGTGTTTTTCCGCTATATCCAGTTGGGAAAATGGTATTGATTTCGGTAAAAGAATCGATAATAAATTAGATGAAGATATTTTTGTTAACGATCTGAAAGCATTACCCAGCACACAAAAATATATCAGATGTGGGTGGAATAGTGATCCTTCATGGAATTGGTCTGTATCGACTCGAATGGCGGAATTAGCGCAAGAAGAAGGTTTATTGATGATATTTATCACAAAATCCTTCAAGAAAATGCCTGATGAAATTGTCCGGCGTTTAATTTCGGTTAAAGCCGAAATGAGAGTTTCTATCAGCGCACTGGATACAAATGAACAATTAAAGCAGCGAATTGAATTTATTGAATATTATCGTAACGCAGGAGGAGTTGTCATTCCCATTGTATTAACTGCATGTTTTAAAGACATTATATTAATGGATCGACAGCAAAATATTGTCGATTGGATGGATAAACATGACTATCCTGCTGCCGAAAACAGTCTGCGATTCCCTTACGACGCCAAGATTTCTGAGTTAATTAACCCTGATATGGTCAAGCCTCTGAATAAAGGTAATGAATTCTGGAGCGGCCGTTTATACCCCAATCAACTTGTTTTTCCTACCACAACCACTGTCCCGGAACATTATCAGGGTATTAATAGCGGTTATCTTTCCGAATTGGATATGGATAGAATCCATCAATTATTTACCGATCCTGTCAAAACACATCAAGAAGTCATGCAATCTGATTTACCTCTCGCTAGTCCTAAAATGTGCGGAGTCTCTGACACACGTCGCCATGTCGCAAGATATTGAGAGAATGTAAAAATGAAAATCAGCGAATAACGTCGAACTGGCTTGGAATAAGGATACTCCAAGCCAGTCAAAGGAATTTATTATTACGTTTTTACTTTACGCCGACCCAAACAGTCCAAAAATCTTTCTCAACAATATTAGTCTTGGCTGTCAGGGATTTTTCAATATGATTGATAAGATGGATGATCTCTGCATCACTTAATTCATGCAGAATAGAGCGACCTTTACGTGCTTTAAGATCCGCTGCCAGTTGCGAAAAATCTTTGTAGATAGTGCGTTTCTCCAAAAGAGAAATTGCTTTAACTTGTTTAAAACCGACGGTTTTTAATCCATGAATCACTTCAATATTATCTGGTCTGCGTTGATTTTCAAAATTACGCAAATGGGGATAAACATCAAAAATATAACCCCGAATATGTTCAGGTGATCCCGGAAGCTGGATATCCTGCACAGTTCTGTCCTGTAAGATGTACATTCCATCAGGGCGCAATAAACGGTAAGCTTCAGCAAAACATGCAATACGGTTTTCTTGGCTGATATGGTGGATGAGTGCCCTTGCAAAGACGATATCTTGACTGCTATCAGACAAACCTGTGCGTAGAGCATCCCCATGTTTGATAGTGATGTTTGGCAAGCCATAAGTATTTTCTGTGGCATCAGCTAACATTTGCTGAGAAAAATCAACGCAACTGACTTTTTTGGCTCCCATTTTTATCCATGCCAGTGAATAGATACCTCCTCCACAACCAATATCCGCAATTTCTTTATCCTGTGGTTCCACCAGCTTCTGGATTAAATCGTACCATTCCTGTTGCACCTCACGACCAAGATAAGCATACCTGTTTTCTTTGGCATTAAAATTGATTGGCATAATTGATAGCTCCCCATAAATTTTTTTAATTGGCCAGAGGAATGATCCCCAAAGAAGCGCCCAATCCCATCAGAATGATGCCAATGATTCGGTTAAGTATGGTTTGTTTTTCTAACATTGCAGCTCTGAGTTTATGATGAGAAAAGAAAATAGCTACACCCATAAACCAAATAAGATGCATCAGCGACATAAAAATGCCATAACCAACTTGTAGGCCGATATCTGTCGATGGTGAAACAATCTGAGTAAATGTACTGACAATAAAAAGTGTTGATTTGGGATTTAATACATTCGTTATAAAACCTGTTCTGAACGAAGTCATTGAGCCATTTTTTGTTGAGTTAATATCAACATTAATTTCTGTTTTCGATGTGATTGTTTTATAGCCGATGTAAATAAGATAAATCGCTCCTGCAATTTTGATAGCAAGCAATATATTAGGCGAATGGGCAATCAAAATACCAATGCCAAGTAGAGTATAAGAAACATGTACCAATATCCCTGAAGCGATCCCAAAGGCAGCAAGAATGCCCGCTCGTCGGCCATAAAGATAACTGTTTCGTGTAATCATCGCGAAGTCAGCACCCGGGCTGATAACGGCAAGAATGGTAATAACGGCTACAGCAATTAACTCTGTCATTATGTCCCCTGATTGTTCCTTGTCATATTTTGATAACTTATTCTCTTGATTTATTTGACTAAATAATAACGATTAATTTACGCTAAAATGATTGAGAAAAAGTCAACGATAAAGGACAGTAATGAAAAAATTCCCTTCATTAAATTCGCTGCGGGTTTTTGAAGTCGCAGCCCGTTACCAGAGTTTAGTCAAAGCAGCCGAAGATTTATTTGTCACGCAAGGAGCCATAAGTCGTCAGATCAGACAATTAGAAACTGATTTAGATATCATCTTATTTGAGCGCAGGAATAGGGGGATTTTTTTAACACCGGCAGGTGAAAAACTTAAACAGGCCTGTCAACAAGCATTTGGAATGCTCACATTGGCAATCGATGATCTTCAACAAACATCACAAATAACACCGTTAGTTGTTTCTTGTGAACCGACCATCATGATGAAGTGGCTAATTCCTAACCTAATGACATTTAAAGAAAATAATCCTGATATAGAAATTCATTTAGTTTCAGGTGGCGGAAATATTGATTTTTCCCGAAGTTCAGCGAAATTAGCCATCCGCCGCAATGACTTCCTGTGGGACAAGCGTTACTTTGCTGAACGATTGGGAAGGGAGTGGATTGGCCCGGTGTGCCTATCTGACACAGCAAGTCGTATTATCACACATCAGCCACTCACTTTACTGCATACACATACTCGCCCGGAAGCGTGGAACGATTGGATTTCAGGTGCTAATCACGTCATTTCAAAACAGAATGAACACTGGTTTGAGCATTTTTATATTTCATTGGAAGCGGTGATGGCAGGGCATGGTGTCGGGATAAGCTCCATATATATGATTGAACAAGAGTTGCGTGATAAGCGGCTAAGCGCACCTTATGGTTTCATTCCCGATGGTTCAGCATATTACCTGATATCACCCAATATTTTTGAAGCTGATACGCCGCAGGCTATCTTTCTTGAATGGTTGAAACAAGCATTTCATGCGACTCATTCACAATTAGCTACTCTTTGTCATGACAATTCTATCGGCGAGATTAAGTGACATTGTAACGAATATTTTGAGCGATGAGATCTTTTAGTATTAATCCCATTCCCATAATTAAGCAGAATCCCAGTACTATTATTGTTACCGCAATGCCATGTCGCGCCAGCAGCATGGTAGTAACAGGAAGTAAGAACAAAATTGTCAGATTATTCAGACTTTCTGAAACGGCCAATACCTGACCTTTATCCTGTTTTGCCCTATTTGCCAAAATAGAAGTGCTTATTGGAGCGGCAAGACCAAGCGAGATCCCAAACAACATCAGGCAAACAAGGCTAAACAATAGGGAAAAGGGGAATAGCATAAATGCTGAAATAGCAGAGAAAAGTAATATTATCATCAGCAAAAGAATCCACTCATCTCTGATATACAAACGTTTCACTGTCCCCACCGATAGATTACCGAGACCAAGACCGATACCAAATGCAGAAACGGAGATACCAATCGCACCTGTTCCCAATTCATAATGTTGTCTCAGTACTTCTCCAGACAGAATAAAAGTAGATACTGCTGTACCATTCCATAATCCCTTTGCGATAAGGGGACGTAGTAAGTTTCCTTGACGTATCCATTGAAATGTTATCGCTTGATGTTCTGTTTTACGGACATCACTCTGGGGTAGGATATCTTTTTTGCTTACTAAAACCGCGCTTACCAAAAATAATAAAAAACATCCTGTGCCAGTCACCAGAAATGGCATCTTCCAGTAAAATAGTTCCGTTAAAATGCCTGCAAGAATAGGGCCGACGGCAATACCTGCGGTCATGCCGAACATAACAATCCCCATCGCTGAAGCTTGTTTATAAGGTGGAAACATTTCTGCAATTAGTGCAAAGATTGTAGGAATCAAAGCGGCTGAAGCAATGCCGCCAAAGACGCGTAATCCAATCGCTATTTCTAAGTTGGGTGCCAGCGTTAATGCCATCCCATCAAGTGAAAGAAACAGTAAAGATGCCAGAAACAATTTACGTCGACCTATCCTGTCTGACAACCAACCGAAAATGGGGGCAGTAAGGGCATAAGCGAGGGCATAACCGGAAACTAACCAGGATACTTTGTCTGTAGTTGTATTAAATGCCTCAGACAATGGTTTTAGCATGGGTGATAACATAAATTCCATCGTACCGATAAAAAATACAGTGAATGAAAGTATAGGTAATATTGATGAATGAATGGCACGGTGAATAATCTGTGGCGACATATACAAGCCCTCCTTTAATAAAAAGAGTATTAATTAGTAGGAACGAAAGGTGGTAATGGATTTTAGTGGTGAAATTTCAGGCTGTGATATTAGGTATTGATGAAATGATGATATGGAATCAATAAGATTTTGGTGAAAGGCTTAAAATAGTACTAAATTTCATCAGGCATGGCAATTGAGCGATTCTGTCAGAATAGTAAATATCTCAAAATGCACATGCCATTTTAAATCTAAGCTTTAGTTAACCCTCGGTTAATGAATGCCATTCGTCGCGGGTAATTCGGCTGATATGTTCAGTACGGGTTTCATCCAGAATGACAACATATTGATCGTCAATAGTGTGATGATGGCGAAAACCACATTTTCTCTGAGCAATTTCTGATTGAGAATTCTCAGCAAAATAGCCACACCATAAATTGTCCAGTTTCAGCTCTTCAAATGAATGGCGCATTAATTCACGTACTGCTTCCGGAATAAGTCCCCGTCCCCAGAAAGGCACGCCAATCCAATATGATACTTCTGCGTCATTGTCACCGATAGGAAAGTTGCTATTTTGGGACATTAACAGACCGATGCAACCGATAGCCCGATTATCTTCTTTCAGTGCAACGGCGTAGATTTCATCGTGCATAAAGATATCACGGATGATTTGTGCACTTTCTTCCACGTTTTTATGCACCGGCCAGCCTGCGATAGGGCCTACGCGTTCATCTTTGGCATATTCATACAAACTACCTGCATCTGTTTCCTGCCACGGGCGCAATATTAATCTTTCAGTCATCAAGCTTTTCATTGTGTTATTTGCCTTTTTGTTGCGTCATAAGTCTTTGATGTGACCTCAACTATTGAGTGTGCTTATTCTAGAAGGCTGGACTCGATGATGTAATAGCAAAAACAAAGTGGTTTAGGTACTTTTGAAAACTTTCCACATATTTTTCAGTTGATTTATTTTAGGTAATCAGACTGAGAAATAGTTAAATTTGAGCAGGATCAGGTAATTTTTATCTCATTATCATTTGCAATATAAGGAAAAGCACTGAAATATAGCCCTATCGTTTTTTAAAATTCTGACCATAACAATACCCGGCGTATCATTATCGACATGACAAAATGGAAACTATCAAATGTACGGTTCTATTATAAAACAACTGAACGAACAGAAAAATGTGGTGATTGGAGAGTGTGATATTTGTGGAGAAGCTGAGTATCCGTTGCAGCTTTCTTATACCGTTGTGCTGATATGCCTGCAAGGGAGAGCCACTATCAATATCAATTTCAAAAAGTATCCGGTAAAAGCTTACGATATTTTAGTTCTGGCTGAAGACTCGATAGCTATCTGGCAGAAAAAATCCGCTGATTTCAGATTATTTTATTGTTTTATTGATAAAAGCTTTGCTTCTGAAATTGCATATGCACTGCCGAATTCCCTGTTTTCCTTTTTACATAACACACCAGTATGCTCGCCGGCATCGTCAGAAATACCGATGCTGAAAACATGGATAACACAAACTGACCATATAATGGCGCACTATAGGGATTACAAAAAAGTGATGATGTGCAACCATCTTCAGAATCTGTTTTTGGCGATTACTGAACATATTCCGGATAAAAATTATCTGGCAAATAAAGAATTCAGCCGCAAAGAAAAACTGGGCTGGCGTTTTTGGGAGCTAATCAGCAAACATTGTATTCAACAGCGGGACGTGGCGTTTTATGCGGATAAACTCAATATCACCCCGTTTTACCTTTCTCAAATCACAAAAGTTTATTTCAATGACTCACCGAAGACATTGATTAACCGACAGGTTGTTTTAGAGATTAAAGCCTTACTGAATTTATCAGCGATCTCCGTTAATGAAATTGCCGCCAGAATGAATTTTGATGATCCCTCTTATTTATCCCGTTATTTTAAACGGGAAACCGGATTATCTTTGTCAGCATATAGACAGCAGCAGCACGCACGTAATACGAACAGCCAGAGATGAGATAATTCTGTTTATCTTATCTATTATGGACGAATAATTCGTGTACTGTGTTGTTTGATAAAATCGATAAAGCAGCGTAATCGCGGAGAGAGTGCCTGATTACGGTAATAAACAGCGTTGATAACTTGTTTATGATCATAAGTTGCTCTGGTCAGGATTTGTCTGAATTCACCACTTTCCCGCATCTCATAAGTCATAAAATCTGATATACAGGCAATACCAACACCTTGCCGCACCAGATTACACAAAATCTCACCACTACTGGCTGCTATTGTTGGCGTGATTTTTATTCCTTTTTTATCTCCCTGATACAGAGGCCATTCATTAAGAGATTCCGGAGAATCAAAACCGAGTAAACAGTGTTGCTGTAGTTCATCGACGGTTTTCGGCTCCCCGAAACGTTGCAAATAAATCGGGCTTGCCAGTATACGTAACTGACTATAACCCAGCAGAGTAGCATGTAAGGACGAATCTGCCAGTGGCCCGACCCGGAACGCAATATCTGTTTGCTTTTCCAGTAAGTCGGTCACACCTTCATAATTAGTCAGTTCCAGAGAAATCTGCGGATAAATTTCATGAAACTGCCCGATAAGCGGATTAATCACATGCAGAAGGAAAGGTGTTGAGGCGTCTACCCGTAATTTACCGGAAGGAATGGTCTGGCGGGTAAGCAGCAAATCTTCAGCTTCCTGAGTCAGTTTTATGATTTCCCGTGTCTTTTGCAAAAAAGCTGCACCTTCTTCGCTGAGCTTCATTCGACGGGTTGTGCGATAAAGCAGGGTGCTTACCATTTTCTCTTCCAGTCGTGAAAGCGCCCGGCTGGTTGCCGAAATGGTAAGATTGAGCTTCTCTGCGGCAGCCGTTATTGAACCACTATCAACAACCGCAATAAAAACCTGCATTTCTTCCAGTGTAATTTTCATTTTTGCATTTTAATCAAAAGTTTTTTGCAGATTACCGGCTGTTTCTGACAAGGTCAACATGACAAAATCCGTCTCATTCAACAAACAGATACGATTGTTAGAGAGACTGAGGATTTTTATGCGTTCAAATACCGTACTGTTTTCGTTGTCGGTCGGTGCCTTCGCTATCGGCGCAACGGAGTTTTCGCCAATGGGGATGTTACCAGATATTGCTTCCGGCCTGTCTGTTTCGATTCCTACCGCCGGTACACTGGTGATGACATATGCACTGGGTGTTATGTTGGGTGCACCGTTCATGACTTTATTATTGATTAAGCGATCACCCAAAACCGCATTGATTTTCCTGATGAGTCTTTTCACCGTGGGCAATATCCTTTCAGGATTGGCAACAGATTTTACTTTCTTAATGATTGCGCGCTTTATTACCAGTTTAAATCATGGTGCCTTTTTTGGGATTGGTGCACTGGTTGCCACACGAGTGGTAGGAAAAGGCAAAGAGGCGAGCGCGATTGCCAGCATGTTTATGGGGCTGACCATCGCCAATATTGGCGGTGTACCGTCAATTACCTGGCTATCACAAATGATAGGCTGGCGCGAAGCCTTTCTGTTGATCAGTACATTAGGCGTAATGACTATGATTGCATTATTGCTGACTCTTCCCCGGAATATGCAGGGGCAACCGTTGCATCTCAAAAAAGAGTTACAGGTATTGGGCAGACCCAAAGTATTGATTGCTTTGCTGAGTACTGTTCTGGGAGCCAGTGCGATGTTTACGCTTTATACCTATATTGCACCGCTGATGATGGCTATTGCACATATTCCATCGGCACAAATCAGCATTATGCTAGTATTAGTCGGACTCGGATTTACATTAGGTAATTATCTCGGTGGCATATGGGCTAATCGTTCTGTCTCTATGACACTTTTCGGTTTATTCACATTGTTGGTGGTCAGTATGGTGTTGCTTCCGTTTATTGGTACTAACAGTATCAGTGGCGGCATCATGCTAATGATATGGGGAATAGCCAGTTTCGGAGTAGTTCCTCCATTGCAGTTGAGAGTGATGCAGGTTGCTTCTGAAGCTCAGGCACTGGCTTCAGCGGTTAATGTCGGTGCGTTTAATCTGGGAAATGCTATTGGTGCAGGACTTGGTGCGAGCCTATTGTCACAGGGATTCAGCTATCCGGTGGTTAGTTATGCTGGTGGTATTGTCGCGTTATCCGGCTTGATATTATTGTTAATCACTGCCAAAAAACGTGTCTCAGTGAAGACAATTTGCCACGAAGAAGCCTGAGAAGCGAAACACATCGTCAGGTAAGACCAGCGGGAGTATTTGAACAGAAACTTACGGTTTCACCTTGTTAATGCCGTTTAAACCGTAAATTTCGCCGCGAAATCTATATATGCTCTGACGCAGGCAACCAACTGTGCACGCTAAGCGTGAATTGAGAGGCTACTGACCCTAGTCGAGCGAAGAACGGGATAGCCAATCAACATGATCTGTCTTGCCCCTCAAGAACTCTGATGGCGTCAATTATTGTTTCTGATACGCGAGATACTTCCTCATTGATTCGTGCTGTGAGTTCATCTGCTTTTGTGAAGTCCGGGGACTCGACAAGTATCGTCTCCAAAACACTGTACTTTGGCATTGTCAGGCGGTTTGCATTCCACTGACTGTTTCTAAGCAGGTTCCAGTAATCTTTCTGGATAGCGGCGTTTTGTCCCATTAACCACAATTCGAAGCGCAAGTCTTGATGATTTAATACAACGCCCAGGCGTAGTTTTCGGTCCCGCAAAAAAGTATTAAAGAATGGAAAATAGGTGAAATCCATGTATCCGGGCGAGACATTTCCAAAAGAGAACCTATATGACAGGTCGCTTGAGAGTTGAATCTTCAGATGCATGACGTACCGCAGCAAATAATAGTACGCTTTCTGGATATCACCTTGCTCAAGTTGGGTCTTGTACTCGACAATACAGCGTTCAACGTCTTTAATATCGCTGGACAGGTTACTCATCGCATTAACCTCCAAAATCTGCGGTTTGTTGTCATTAATCATGGTATATCCCATAGTCGTATCGTTCTTCGCACTTGGCATCCGCCGTATTATGGGCTGTTGCTTGAACGATTTCGGAGTTGTATCGGACTTTTATTATCGAAACTCATTGAAAGCATAGGTAATTGAGAATAGAGTTTCAAGAAATAGCTAAGCCCTGATGAGTCATGAGAAAGAGTACATATTCAATACTTCAGGAGGAGGTGACAAATGGCCGCAAACGAAAAGAGAGCTTTGGCAGTCCATCGATGAGAAAAAACTACTGGGTTCTGTAGTCATTTCTCATCCGTAAAAATTCAGAGCCCCCAAATGCAGTTCTAAAAAGAAAAACTCACTGTGAGTAATGGCCGACAGTGAGTTTTTTAAATCACCCCCGAAGAGATGATTATTTTAATAGTTCTTATTCAATATCCAGTACATTAATCGGGCCGGCATTTTGTGCCAGATCTGCGCCATATGCGCAAACACGCCATGGACCTTCAGATTTAGCCAGTGATATCGGTCTCCAGAGAGGGCTATAATCTGTTTTATCGTCGCAGTTTGTGGATGCTTTCGGGCCATATTTAACAGACAAGCTTGAAAGTTCATATGGAGCAGATTGAATAGTGACATACCATCTATCACTCCCGTGATCATCCTTGCTTAAAGTCGGTTTAATTGACGGAGGGGTATTGTCAATTTCCCGCAATATGACTGAAGCCTCTTTTGTATTTTGCCATTGTCCACCGTTATTCTGGTTAATAACGCAGAGTTTATAAATACCCTCATCCTCAGGAACAAGCAGATTTTCCAGTGGTTTCTGACTGGCAGAAACAGGAGCACCATATCCGGATTCCGTCGTACAATCTACGTCACTGATTAAGCCTGTTTTATATCGAATATTTTTGACGTTAGCATCTTCTTTGATAGCAACATTCCATTTTGCTTTCTCGCCGTTGCGTGGATCTATACTTTGAGAGACAAAAGGCGACCAAAATGGATTTTTTTCTAAAACGTTACCACTATTATTATCAAGTTTAGACAGATCGAGTTTGTTATCCGTTGTGATCGCATTGGCAATATTATCTACAGGAATGAAGTAACTGGCTCCTTCTTTCGGAACACCTTTATTGTCCTCAATGATACAAGGTCTGTTACCACCACAACCAGTCATTCCAGGTGTTGTAGTTGTATTGAGCACGCCAATTACGTCATTTTTGCCTTCTTCGAAAACAGGAGAGCCGGACGATCCACCAACTACACCAGCACAGTTAACTGAGAAAACCGGTGACCAAATCCACGGAGAACCACCTTCATACAATACAGGCGATTTTCCGGTAATATTACACTCAGACTTTCTGAAATATGGGTTTTCAGAGCTAACAGCGTCCATAATTGGAATATGTGTCAACACAATAGATTGATGCTTCACCTGAAGGTTTTTCTTCAATTTCAGAGGATGATAACCTTTTTTAGCGAGATCACCGTATGTCGCATCCAATTGTAAGACCGCAACATCTTCGTATTTCATTGTTGAATACAGGATATGCTTAACTTTTATTGGTGAAAAACTGTCTTTTTTATCAACAAAATAATCCGGAGTATATTGCCAAAACCCAGGGGCGGGTTGATCAACAATCACATCATTTGTACCTACATTGCTATTCACACAATGACCTGCGGTAAGTATCAGTGCTGGTGTATCTGTTCCCGGGGTATTCTCACCTGAAATCAAAGTAGCAGTACAATGTGACTCTCCGTTGAATTTACCAACTGTTCTGTACTTTTCAGCATCAGGATCGGTTGATTTCATCAATGGCGCACCATTATCATTTGTGTTTGCTGTTACGGCAGATAAAGCGCTTGCACCTGCTGAAGCAGATAATAAACCGATTAATAAAATTTTATGATAAGTCATGATTTTCCTCCTTTGGATGTTTTAATGACTTAAATCCATTATCTTATTTCATCATTAATCGGTGCTACCGAAGTGACTTGTATTAAATTTGATACAAATTGCCTAAAAAGAGCATCAAAAAGAAAACTCACTGTCAGCTATTGCCAGCAGTGAGTTTTGTTATCAGAACCAGATGAAAATTTTATTGATTAGAACTTCAGATTGGCATTCAGTAACACGCCGTTATCTTTATGGCTGCTTGACAATACACCGTTATATCCCAGTGACAGTTTAGTTTTGTCGTTAATCTCTAATTCTGTACCTACTTTAATTACAGCGGCGTCGCGGGATGCTGAAATACTATTGACAGTAAACGTTGCATCGCTATTGTTGAAACGCAATTTGGTGCTGCGATCTACCTTGCCAAACTGATGCTGCCAACCTAATTCACCGTACAAGCCGACGGTAATTTCTTTCTCGGTCTGCCATTTTTGATCGACACGCAGACCGACTGTAGAGAAGGTTGCATTTTTCGATTGTTTACTACCGTTCAATGCAGCAGCTCCACCATGTTCACTAATACCATCATTGCGGAAGTTAACATAAGACACGTTGGCGAACGGTTCTAAATTCAGCCAAGAAGTATTTATGCCATAAGCTGCTTCAGTAAATAATTGACCGGTTTGTGCCCCATATTTAGCTTTCAGGTTGTCGGATTGACGACCAAAGGCAACCGAACGTTCTGTGTCAAAACGATGCCAGCTATAGCCAGCTCCGGCACGTAACGCTAAATCATCAATTTGCTTACTACCATACAGAGCCAGATGGAAATTATTGCTGCGTGCTGAAGTGCTATCACCGCCATTCAGAGAAGAACGGGTATAGCCGGTAGCCAGACCGAGACGCCAATCATTACCCAGTTCTCTATCTGCACCCAGTAACACACCATAGTTGGAAACACGATAACCATTGGCATCACTGTTACCATCCGCACGTTGCCAGTTGCCGACCATCTGCACCCAAGTTCCGTTTTGGTCCGCTTTGATGTCTTTTCCGGTAATTCCACCATTGGCCTGACGTAAACGGGTATTCAACGTATCACGCAGATAACGGCTGCTATTGATTTGTGCCGCAGCGATATCAGCATGGATCTGGGCGGAAGAAAATTGCTGGAATGCTTTATGTGCCTGTACAGCCGTATCAGACATCAAGATACTTTCATAAACCGGATGGCCCAGATTCAGTTTATCCGCAGCATTAGCCACAGCGCGTTCATTAGGGGTCTTACCCAGACTGGCAAATGAAGTTGAATTACGTTTTATGTCCAACATCACTCGTTTTGGCTGGTAACTAAGCTCAGTACCCACGAATAAATAGTTTGGCACTACAGCCGCAAATTGCCCGTTGATATCTTCGTTGGCCTGTAAGATATTGTATTGCTGACCCAATAAACTACGAACCTCTTGTTTAGATAGTAGGTTCTTGTTGTTTTCCAAACTGACCTGAACTTCACCGCCTTTCAGCGTTACTAAGCCATTACTGCGAATACTATCGCCATAGCCTTGGCTATTTGGTGCAACTTCAACCAGATAACGTGAGCCGGCTTGGAAAGTAACATTGCGATCAACATTCAGCGTACCACTTGAATTCAAGCTGCCCGGTGCAATAACCGCTCCAGCGTTAGCCATGATAGAACCGACAGTACCCGTTCCTCCGAGCACTGCGTCTTTCTGCACAGTAACATCAGAGGTTATACCGCCACTGACTAGCAACTGACCTCCTTCTATCAACGTTGGACCTTTATAGGTGTTATTTTTACCAGCAAGTTCGAGCATACCGACACCGGTTTTCGTCAACCCACCATGACCGGAGATATCATTGTTCCAGCGGTCATAAACACACTCAATAGTGTCACATACTCGTTCTACAGTAGTTCCTTTTTCAATCACGCCACCGAGCCCAGGAATATTGGCGATAAACTGGGTTTCAATATAGGAACCGGGAATATAGTATGTCTTGGGAATATCCTGCTCAGTGATGAACATTTTGGGACCATCAATGGCATCTTTCAGGTTCAGCATTCCCCAACCATACAGATCATCCAAACCAGTATCACCTAAATCGGTTGCCGTGGTTTTAAGAACATCAGAAATTTGTCCAGCAGTCATATACGGGAAGCGCTGCATCAGTACGGCGGCGGCGCCAACTACATGAGGAGACGCCATTGATGTCCCCGTATAGGCGTCGTAAGTAGGATCAATCGTCAGTTCCCCATTATTGAAAGCATCTTCGTTGATATTTCCGTTAACTTTAGAAACAAAATCACCCGTGCTACTGTAAATTTTGGTGCCTGGTGCAGATAAACAGAAACTTGCTGTATAACCGCAGCTGGTTGATGAGAGATTAACCGTACCCTCTCTGGTCAGGTTGGCAACGCTGAGATAGTTTGGCAATACATCGGGGAAGAAATAGGGCATACCCGCATGTAACCAAGTGACGTTATAGTTATTTGCATTACCCGCAGCAAAAACAACTAATTTACCCTGACGTGCCGCACGCAACAAGCCAGCAGTTCTGGTAGTGTAGTCATCAAGCTCAGGGATTGGAGAACGGCTTAACCGATCCAAATCATCTTTAATCGGTGTGACATAATCAATGACATTTTGCAGTGTCACTTTTTCGTAATCAACTGTTCCGTCCGGCCGTCTGATAGGTCTGCCGAATTGATCTGTCTTAAATCTAGGGCGAACTCCCCAGCTGTTGTTGATAACACGGACATTACTTTGGATCATGGCTTCTGTACGGTTATATTCGTTTTGCAAATACTTTCCAGTAATTAAACCCGCATCAAATGCCACACCATGCATTTCTTTGCCATCTCTGTTTGCTGCAATAATTCCTGAAACATGGTTACCATGGGCACCGAAACTGAGAAAACCAAAATCTTCATCATAGTTCACGGGATCATCCGGACTCAGAATTTTCAGTTTACCTGCAAATTCTGGGTGATTGGTCACAGCTTCGTCCAATACACCAACATTAATGCCTTTCCCTGTGTAACCACGGGCATAAGCATAATGAGCACCAATAGCAGCTAACCCCCACTGATGATTAAATTCCTCTGACAGCCAACTGCCAGGTGAGTTTTTTTTACCCTGTTCCTGATATTCAGTGGCAGCCATTGATGCATTTACAGGTAATAGTCCAAAAAATAATGACATCCACAAAAAGATCGGTCGTGCCGAATTGTTTTTTTTCATAAGAGATAATCCATTTTTTAAAAAAAGTGGCGACTTTCAATTCGCTTTCTGGCACATCGCTCCTTGAAAAGTCCTTATTAATAAAACCGACTATTAGATTTAAAAAAGAATGATGCAGCGTTCCATATCTATATTTACAACCGCGCACAAAACAATGCTGACAATAATATCCCTGTCATCGAGCAGTTATAGCATATTAAATTAATTCAAAATGCAAGAAAAATATTTAACGTAAACTTAACTTTTTTACAACAAAAAGAAAAATCATATAGATAGATGTATTTTATAAAAATCCTTGTATATCAATGAAATTTTATTGTATCAATATGTATTAGGGGTCTATTTGTTAATGAAATGTAAAATATTTACATTATTGTCTACAGTTAATTCTTTGAGTTGTGATGGATTATTACACTAATATTTATATTTTTAATAATGTAGGTGTCATAAATTAATGAAAGATGTTTTATCATATATAAAACTTCATCCATAAATTAGATATTTTTTATTTAAAGTGGTTTCTGTTTATAAAATTAGTATTTTCTTACTTGTTCAATATACTAACTGAATATTTATTTTTGTTTTAACTTTTCGCATAAACCACCAATCGTAAATGTCTTTCTACATCCGTAACCATTGACGTGTAATCGAAAGCAGTTAACTGCCCATTTACATTCAATTCCCGTACACCATTACAGGGTTCATAGATTTCATGCCTATGCCACATAGCATAAAAATCAGGTGAGATTTTCAGCAGATTATTGACGAGTTCTTGAATATAAATATCTTTAGCAGCAAGGGCATAGTCACGCCTGAAGCTGGCCAGTAACCGATAAGCATCTCGTTCCCAGTGGCACAATAGTTCGTTAAAGGCAAGAACATCCCAATGTAAATTCAGTACATAAGTCAGATGAGGGGATAAGTCATGTTATCGGCAGCACTATTATTCCCATAGGTTTATGCCAGTATTCGTGCCAGTTTCAACGAAGATAATAGTCGCCGGGCATTCGGCTTACTGGGAATGACATTAGGTCTCGCAGCCATAGCAGGCCAAACTTTGGGAGGTTGGATTTTGGTGTTGTGGTGGTGAGTATGCTAGTTCAGTGGCATTTTAATGGGATAGAAATATGGTCTTTTGTCACATACCAAAATGCTTTTGTTCACAGCATGCTTTACAATGCCACAGCCGCTTTTATTGTATTTTACTTATTAAAGAAATTGCATAAGAAATAGGAAAACTAAACTTACATTATCGATTTGAACTTACTGAACCTAAAGGGGATAGCAATGACAAAAAAACATTGTTACATCGTAGATTCGGTATTTTTTCAGTGTCCTCGTGCTACTCTTATTGCGCTTGTTTTTTGATTATATTGTTTATAATGCGCTCTGCTTGAGTTTCTTTTTTAAGCGAAAGTGCCAAAAAATCGGTATACTGTGTTTTTATACAGATATGCCGATGCTTGACACTTTATTCTGTAAAAATAGTAAGGATATATTGTGTCATGGCGTATTGATGAACTTTTACTACTCGCAACACCAAAAGCGTTAAAACGAATCAAATCGGATATTCAACTACAAAAGTTTGCTTATTTTATACCTCATATTGATGATTATGACTGGTGTCATCCAGAGCATCGTCACAATTTACCGCCCGAAGGTTTAATCATTATTCGTCCTGTGTGTAGCGGAGAGAGTGCTGACAAATATCACCATACATTTTTAAATTCTGATGGCATGAACACAATTGAATTAAATACTTCTTTTTTAGCTGAAACAAAAGGTAAAATTGTTCCTGAAGCCCCCAAAATCAAACAGTCATTTCGAGAATTCTTGGTTCATTTCTCCCGAAGAATAGAAACTCCTGTTCTTTATTATAGTATGTCTACTTGGGGAGGAACCTTTGATTATGAATTGAGCTTTCTATATCAACCAGAAGAAACCTTTTATTCTTCACCGACACATTTCGAACCAGTTGTTTCAGATAAACAAGAGAATGCATTAATTGAAGGGTTAGCAGGAATTGGAATTACTACATTCGGTTATTTTGCGCCACATTCCAGTGAGTTTGAGTGGAACCGATATAAGCTGGTGAATTGAAAAAAGCTTCTTCAATATGGCCTCAGCTTAAATTTTTTAGCCGAGGCTTGGTCATCAGTATTTACATACCATACTGATAATTTTTACTTTCTTCGCTTACATCATCCCGAACTAACTTCAAGGCAGTAGCATAAGATTTAAGTAATTTCAGAGTATAGTTAGCCCGTCCTTCAAACGCTTCTTCATTACAAACCAGATCACTCGAAATTAAGTTTCCACCCTGACGGAAAATCAAATGATCAGGCAAGAAACAAACATGGTTATTTTTGAATCCTGTCATACGTAATTCACAGAGAGGATAAACGCCATTGATTCCACTCGATACGCTTGATAATAATGCGGGTTTATGGCCCAGTTCTGCCAAAGAACAATGTAATAAGAAGTTCTTTAAGGCTGGAGTTGCCATTCCATGCCA
The DNA here is from genome assembly GCF_033949345.1 of Xenorhabdus littoralis. Lineage (NCBI taxonomy): Bacteria > Pseudomonadati > Pseudomonadota > Gammaproteobacteria > Enterobacterales > Morganellaceae > Xenorhabdus > Xenorhabdus littoralis. Next base: position 53,521 of record NZ_VCDP01000015.1, on the reverse strand, counting down.
CTCTGGGGTAACAAAAATAAATGCTTCACTTTCTTTTAAATCCCGCGCAATTGCCTGCCAAGGATGAGATTCTGCTGATATATCTGTTGTGTATCCATCGTGTAATGGCAATTCTACATTAGAGAGGTCAAGGATCTGTATATCAGTAAAGCCATGTTCGTTGCTTAATTTTTTCAAATAACACGCAACACGCTGGCTGTTGGAGTCTGGACGTTGGCTGCCGGAGATTATAGTAAGCTTCATAGATTTTCCTGTTATTTTTTACTTATTAATTAAGAGACTATCCTATTAGTCTCTAATTTGTAGGAGTACCGGATTTTCCTGCCTGATTCCGAGGAATAGAAAGCCAGACAGAAAGAATGATGGTGCATGCTCCGAGCATTTGTGGCAAGGAAAATGTTTGTTTTAGAAAAAAACACCCTAAAATACAAGCAGATAGTGAGATGAGAAATCCTAAAAAAGAGATGGTTACAACGGGTAATTTCTCAATTCCCCGAAATCAGATGATATAAGAGAAAACAGCGCCGATATTAAGTAATCCCAACACCATGATGCGAAACAACCAGATCCCCTTGGGGCTGGTACGGCAGATCAGCAGCAGTAATATGCCCGCAGGTAACGCCCTGATAGTAGAAGCAAGCAAAGGCATATCAGGAGGTAATACTTCCGTTGTGATGATATAGGTACTCCCCCAAACAATCGGAGCTAGCGCAGTCAGCAAGATATTAGGGATGATTCTAGTTTCTGACATCGTGATTCCTTCAAAGGTATTCCATTGGGTTTCTATCTCTGGAAACTTACTCAAAAGATATATCATCATAAAAAGTATCTTTACGTAAAGATAAATTAAAATAATAGCCTAAAAGATTTTTATCAAGTATCTTTTTGGCGTAATAAAATAAATAGGACAAAAAAGCATGAAGCATGATCACGTTGACCGATTACTGATACAGTGGGAACAACAGCGTCCAGACCTTGATCCGTCATCAATGGGTGTCATTGGACGGCTATGTCGCGTAAGCAAAATTATTGAACAACGTCTGCAACATGCTTTCAGAGAACACGGCCTGAGTACTATTGAATTTGATATCCTTGCTACATTACGTCGCAATAATACGCCAATTACGCCTACCGAAATGTATCAATCCGTTATGCTGACTTCAGGTGCAATGAGTACTCGGATTGAGCATATGGTACAAAGGGGATTGATTGAACGTATTGCCAATGAAGAAGATAGACGTAGCTGTAAAGTTTTCCTGACTTCAGAAGGAAAAGCCTTGATAGACAAAGCAGTAGAAAGCCATTTAGAAAATCAAAAAAACATTCTTGAATCGTTGACAGAAACCCAGCAGGAGCAACTTGCAACTCTGTTACGTCATTGGTTACTGGCCAATGAATCCACGCCTTAATATTTTTCCTGCTGCATTGTGAATTAAAAGGTATGAATAAAAGTATCTTGATTAAAAGATAACGTTAAATTATCAATAAGATATATCTTTTTTTGAAGTTATTTTTTATGGTAATTCGCCCTGACATCAGTCAGGGCGAGATAGGTTCAGGTGAGGGATATATTAGAATTTAACGTTAACTCTGGCCCAATAAGTACGACCAGGTTCGTTGACTTGCGTATTGGCCGAATAACCAAAACCTGCATTTCCCGCCAAGTTAAGATGTTCGCTGTAGGCTTTATCAAAAATATTGTCAATACCCGCGCTGACTTTAATATTTTTAGTTACGTTATAGGCCGCATTTGCAGACAGAATGGCAAAGCCTTTGCTGCTGTCAAAATCCTTACCTACCACGTTACCTTCATTGATTGCCACCCGGTGCTGGCTGTTAACCAGACGCAGCAAACCGCTGCTCGTCCAATCCCCATATTCCCAAGTCAAGCCAAAGCGGGCTTCCACAGGAGGAGTTTGCGGCAATGGGCGATGATTTGAGGTATTTTGTGCCCAGGAATACGCTAAACTTGTATCGGTTTTCCAGTTATCGTTCCACTGATAAGCGACTCCCATTTCTCCGCCCATAATGGTTGCATCGATGTTATGAGCCGGAATGATCTGTTTTGGGTTATTACCATAGCGGAATAGAATAAAGTCATTGACCTTGCCCACATAAGCCGATACCCAACCTTTCAGATTCTGGTCATTATATTGCGCACCGATATCTAACTGAGTGGTCTTCTCAGATTTTATGTCAGTGAAAGCATTTTCACCGGCTTTACCTGAAAACAATTCCCAATAATCAGGGAAACGTTCGGTATAACCAACACCGGCATAAAACATAACAGGCACATCATTCAGGTTATGTTCAAACCGGATAAAGCCTGAGGGAAGGGTATCTTTACGTCCTTGTTGGATTTTATAGTTATAAACGGTTGCACGATCCAAACGCGCACCGCCGATAATTTTACTCTGTTCTGTCGCATCCCACGTTAACTCACTGAAAATACCATAGTCACGGAAACGGGCATTCTTACTCCAGCCCTTTCTTTTGGTTTTATCCATATTGCGATCAGTATTAGACCTATGGATGTTGGTTTGCACATCAATGCCACTCTGCAACTTGAAATCTTCCCAGATCCAGGTGCCCATCATGCGTCCGCCCATAGTCAGACGATCTGGCTCTGAAACCATTTTCATTTTCGTGTTGCGCATGGAGTAGTTATCCATTACATGGTCGGTGTAGTTGTAATAGAAATTGGTTTCGAATTTGTCAAATACTTCACTGATATTGGATTTTTCGAAACGCACACCCAAACTTTCGCGCTTGAATTGGGAACCATCCATACCTCGGGTAGCGTAACGTGCTTCACCGTCACCTTGTCCCGCGTTTAACTCCAGCAGCGTATCCTCATCAGGTGTCCAACCCAATGCGATATCGGTATTCCATTTATCCCAACGGGAAGGAACGCGATTGCCACCTCCATCTTTATAATCATTGGCGCGGGATTTATTGCCGATCAGGCGGATATAACCCAATTCATTACCAACTGTGAGATCAGCATTACCATCCCAGCGACCATTAGAGCCAATCACTGAACTGATATTGCCTTTAGCACCTAATTGATCAAATTGAGGGCGGGTACGTTCAAAACGGATAGTACCCGCTGAGTTTCCCGCTCCCCAAAGTACAGTTTGTGGGCCTTTAACCAAGCTCAGAACATCGTAATTTTCAGGAGAAATATACGAACTTGGTGCGTCCATCCGTCCGCCACAAGATCCCAGAATTTCACCGTCATCGATCAGCATTCTCAGGCGAGAGCCAAACATGCCACGGAATACAGGATCGCCATTAGTACCACCGTTACGAATTTGAGAAAAACCGGGGATGGTTTTCAGGTAGTCAGAACCATCGCTGGCAGGTACTGGCTGACGCGGGGTTTTTAGTGAAGCCGCTATTTCGAGAGGTGAAATTGCGGGAGCCGTTACAGTAATCACAGATTCTTTATCATTAGCAGCGTGTGCTTCTTTTGTCTCTTTATTTGTATCAACGTTAACAGCCCAGCTACTGGTTGGTATAGCCAACGCTATTGCCAAAGCTGCTGTCAGTGGTGATACGCGGAAGAATTGTGTAGTAGACATAAAAGAATATTCCTTAATTAACAACAAATCCTGTTTTTGGAATTTGTTTGCAGCAATACTGCCTTGACTTACAAATATCGTAAGGCAAGGAAAATAAAATAATTTATTCCAGATAAGCTGATTAATTAAGGGGTGGGGCGCGCGGTTGCGATTCGCCGTAGAACAGCCGAACTGTTGGCCCTAAGAAACGCGGTGCGGGTGGAGCACGGGAAATGGTCAGTGTCAGCAAGATAAAAAGAACAAAACTTCCTGCCAATAATGGCAGATTGATCAAAAGCTGACAGTAACCACAGGCGATATCATCCATCAATCCCATATGAACATGATCAATACCATGATGGTTCATAGAATGTGATGATGATGTTTGATGGTGGTTATTATTATCGTTATGCTGCATGTCAGGCATCGACATGCAGTGATTCATTGCACTTGTTGTGCTATCACGATGATGTTCCAGTGCTTTCGATACCACTGGCGCAATGAACAACATCAAAATCGTTAGTAAAGCGATAATGGCAGGTGTTCGACATTGTGATAGACGAAAAAGTGATAACAAACTAATAACCCAGATCAATTTCCACGATTGGGCGCTGATATTACTGCATTTTTGATACTGAGTGTTAAAACATTTTTGGCCTTTAATCCAAATGTAATCCGTGCATATCCTTCCCTATTCCTTCTCCAATCCATATTGCCGAAATATACCCATACATATTGCAGTAGATTTCTACTTTTTGGCCAGTAAGCATTGCGTTTTGTAACATAGGAAGAGCCCGAAGATATGCACTGTCATTTCCATTAGCAGTATACATAACAATAGCAGCACCCGGTGTATCCATACTATCTTTTCTGAATACAAGTGATAAGTTACTTTCGTGACCAAAGTGACCTATAGCAACTCCTGTGATATAACCTTCATAAGCACTAGAAACCGGAGAACATTTACCATCCCCTTTATTAGTGTAGGATGCCTTAGAGATTGGAACAATAAAAAAGAACAAAGATACTATTATGAACATAAATTTTGATAGTCTCATTTATATATCTCCATCAAGATATTCAATTAATAATTACCATTATTCGTGCTATTAATGGATAAGTTATTATCTTAGAACCGCATTTTTGATTAAATTTTTCATATGAATTGAGTTTTAATAAATTAACGCCATGTCCTAGACACATTCTGGCAACCATCTCTTCTTGTGGTGAAAGAACAATATTTCTTATAGTAAATGCATCCTCATTATCATCTATCTGTCTCAGATTTTGAATATAATTCAATGTACTATATCTATACATCAGACTGGGTGTCAGGCTATCATTTGTTGATGTATATGTTATTATTGGGGAATACCAAGGGATAGCATTTTGATTTAAATAAATATTAGTCATTTCCGGGGCAAAGCCCAAGGAATAACCTAAATGGCGAACAAGAAGAATATACATGTATCTTTTAATTGCATCCGAGGAATTTGGTGCATCACTGAATGCAGCCATGATCATTTCGACATTTTCATTATTTAATATCTCCGTCATAGATTGGTCGATATATATACCATGAGAGATATTCCCCATAGCTATATTATTTACATTATCAGTATTTGGGATATATGATATAGCAGGCTCAAGGTCTTCATCACCACCAATAATCCCTATATTGGGATCATAACCAATTACAAAGTTTGCTTCTCCTTGATTTGCATGATTAATGGTCAATCCTGGATAGATATTAGGAAGAATACTCCGCCAGTAGTTTACTGCTGCTTCAATTTCACTAGAATAATCAACCAAATAACTTTCATCATCATACTCAGCTTGAACAGTTGCTCCTCCTGATGCTATTGAGTAACGGATCTCTCCATTATAAGCCTCCACGGGATTATATATAGAGGGTTCCAGTAATGACGAAACTCTTGATTCAGCTCTGAAATTTATTATTTCTATCGCATGAGCTGCCTGAATAAAAAAAGATGCAACCAGTAATTTAATTAGCGTTAAAAATAAATATCGAGTGTGATATTTTCTATTCATAACACCTCCAAAATTATATTTTGAAATTATTATTCACTTCATCACGAACCTTGCTTTGACTTATAAAAACCTGACCTACTGGTGGCAATAAACCACCAGCAAATGAAACCAATTAATTACATAGGCTGAAAGCATACATTTTTACTTTTATGTATACATAACACATGTTCTTCTTCTTGGGCATAAGATAATTGAACGCTACCCATTAAAATAAACGCAGCACAGATTTTGAACAGTGAATTTTTAAGATAAGTCATTCATTTACTCCATTAAGTTATTTATAATTTAATTCCGATTTAATATTTTCATCAGCTTATACGTCAGGAAATAATCAATTCGACCTTTTACATATTAAATAATAACCAGAAGGTATTTGTATAATGAAAAACAGTTATCAATTGATAACTGTCTATATTGAAATTTTAGCGTCATAATAAATTTGATCTGTGCCTTACCTGTCAGGATTAAAAACATGATACCTTCTCGATCAGACGCAGTAGCCGCGTTGTTCAGCAACTTATGATGATTCATCGCCTCTGTGCTAATGTAGTTTCATTGCAAACTCTTTGTTACAACCTTGTGGGAGGAGTTAAAAAATGTCAGATAGTCATCTTTTTCAAACCGATCCTTTTCAACCACTGAATTTTAAAGCGCATTGGATGCCATTCAGTGCCAATCGCCAATTTCAACAAGAGCCGCGTTTAATTGTTTCCGCAGAGGGAAGCTGGCTTATCGATGATCAAGGGCGGCGTATTTATGACAGTCTGTCAGCACTATGGACATGCGGAGCAGGGCATTCACGTACCGAAATTCGTCAGGCAGTTTCTGATCAACTGAGTAAACTGGATTATTCTCCGGGTTTCCAATATGGTCATCCTTTGTCATTTAAGTTGGCAGATAAAATTGCCAGTCTCATGCCGGGTGATTTAAATCATGTTTTTTTTGTCAGCTCGGGGTCAGAAGCGACTGATACCGCAGTAAAAATGGCCCGTGCTTACTGGCGCATTCAAGGGCAACCCGCAAAAACTAAATTCATTGGTCGCGCTCGTGGCTATCACGGCGTCAATATCGCAGGAACCAGTCTGGGCGGTATTGGCGGTAATCGTAAGATGTTTGGTCAATTTATGGATGTGGATCATCTGTCGCACACATTACAGCCCGACATGGCCTTTACTAAAGGAATTCCATCGGCTGGTGGCCCTGAACTGGCAAATGAACTGCTGAAGCTGATTGAATTGCATGATGCCAGTAACATTGCCGCTGTTATCGTTGAACCGCTTTCTGGCTCTGCCGGTGCGATTATTCCTCCACAAGGTTATCTACAACGCCTGCGGGAAATATGTACCCAACACGATATCCTGTTGATTTTTGATGAAGTTATTACTGGTTTGGGGCGTTTGGGACATTGGAGTGGCGCGGAGTTTTTTGGTGTAACACCGGATATCCTCAACTTTGCTAAACAGGTAACTAACGGTGCCATTCCTTTAGGGGGCGTTGTCGCTTCCGGCAAGATCTACGACGCCTTTATGTCACAGTCTCTGCCTGAGCATATGATTGAATTCAGCCACGGTTATACCTATTCAGCTCATCCCGTTGCCTGTGCAGCCGGTTTGGCAACATTGGAATTGCTGGAGGAAGAGAATTTACTGCAACAATCTGCTGAATTAGCTCCATATTTTGAACAGGCATTACATGAACTGAAACACTGCCCAAATGTCGTGGATATTCGTAACTGTGGGCTGGTGGGTGCAATTCAAATTGCTGCACGTGATAGTGATGCGGCTATTCGGCCTTTCGAGGTAGGAATGGCATTATGGAAAGCCGGTTTTTATGTACGGTTCAGTGGTGATACGTTGCAGTTTGGCCCTATGTTCAATGCAAAAAGGGATGATCTAGATCGCCTGTTTAATGCCGTGGGCGATGTCTTGCACCAGATTAAATAAAGGAAATGAAGAAGCATGAAAACAATTACGCATTTAATTAATGGTGAAATGACCATCGCAAACAGCAGAACTGCGGCAGTATTTAATCCTTCTACGGGAAATGAAATACGCCAAGTTGAAATGGCCAGCAAAGAGATCGTTCAGCAAGCAATAATTGCAGCAAAGGCAGCGCTTCCTGCTTGGCGCGATACCCCTCCGGCGAAACGTGCACAAGTATTATTTCGTTTTAAACAACTGCTTGAGCAACATGAAGAACAAATAATTACGCTGATAAGTGAAGAACACGGTAAGACCCTTGAAGATTCAGCAGGAGAATTAAAAAGGGGAATTGAGAATGTAGACTTCGCTACAGCAGCACCTGAATTACTCAAAGGTGAGTTCAGCCGCAATGTGGGGCCAGAAATTGACTCATGGAGCGATTTTCAGGCCGTGGGTGTTGTCGCCGGTATAACGCCGTTTAATTTTCCTGCCATGGTGCCTTTATGGATGTATCCGCTGGCAATTGCCTGTGGGAACACGTTTATTCTTAAACCGTCTGAACGTGTTCCCAGTTCAGCATTATACATCGCTGAATTGTTCCATCAGGCAGGTTTGCCAAAAGGTGTACTGAATATTGTCAACGGCGATAAAGAAGCGGTTGATTGTTTGATTGAGTCACCTGATGTTAAGGCACTGAGTTTTGTCGGCTCAACTCCCACGGCAGAATATATTTACAGTGAAAGTACTCGACGCGGTAAACGAGTTCAGGCGCTCGGAGGAGCGAAAAATCACGCCGTACTGATGCCGGATGCTGATTTAAATAATGCAGCCAGTGCGCTGATGGGCGCAGCATATGGCTCTTGTGGTGAACGTTGTATGGCTATTTCTGTTGCGGTATGTGTGGGCAATCAAGTTGCTGATGCCTTAATTGAGAAACTGGCTCCTCAAATTCAGGCTCTCAAAATAGGTGCGGGAACTGAACGTGGTCTGGATATGGGGCCATTAGTCACCAAAGCACATTTGGAAAAAGTATCAGGTTATGTCACAGATGGCGTGAATGCAGGAGCCAAACTTGTTGTTGATGGCAGAAATCTTTCCGTTGCTGGATACGAGAATGGTTTCTTTATTGGCGGTTGCCTGTTTGATCACGTTACACCAGAAATGCGCATTTATCGGGAGGAAATTTTTGGGCCTGTACTGTGTATAGTGCGAGTGTCCAGTTTGGAAGAAGCGATAGCGCTGATTAATGCGCATGAATATGGTAATGGAACGTGCGTCTTTACTAATGATGGTGAGGTTGCGCGGTTATTTGCCAATGAGATTGAAGTTGGTATGGTCGGCATTAACGTCCCGTTACCTGTCCCTGTTTCTTATCACAGTTTTGGTGGCTGGAAGCACTCCTTGTTTGGTGACTTAGCGGCTTATGGGCCGGATGGTGTGCGTTTTTACACTCGCCGCAAAACGATTACTCAGCGTTGGATTAAACGTGAAAGTCATGAAGCCGCTCAATTCGCTTTTCCAAGCAATAACTAAATATTATTAACATCTTAATTGAGCGGTTGTTTACCGCTCATATTTACTTTTTTTCACATCAATTCACCTGAAAAATAGGGTTAATGTCATAGAGTTGACAAGAAATGGTGGTTTTAAAAGTCGTTATTATGTTAGTAAGCACGCTCATTTATAAACTTCATAAACACCTAAAGATAATATGAAAACAGATAAAATTATGGAATCGATTGAAAACAAATATCCGAAAGCAGGTCGTTGGGTATTTGGTGACTCTCCTGAAATGAATGATGAACTGGCTGAATTGGTTGTCAAAGGTGTAAAAACGGCAACAACTTGCTCATTCGATTCTTATTGTACTTATGGACCTGAAATTATTAGTAGCCATAATGTGGTTTTTGACAGTCAGGATAATCCGATTTGTGTTATCAGAATCATGACCATGCATCTGATGAAATTTTCAGAAATGACAGAAGAACTCGCATGGAAAGAAGGGGAAGGAGATAGAAGCCTTCATAATTGGCAATTAGATCATCAAAGTTTCTTTACGCGTGAGGGAAATTTTTCACCTGATATGGAAATGGTTGTATTCGAATTTAAAGTGATTGAGAAACTGTAGTTCATTAATGTTTGTATCTTAAAACATCGCTCTCAGAAACACTCTCCAGCGTTTTATTTCCTTTTCAAGCTGCTTTTCTGCGGCTTGAAACCTATTGATAAAAAATCATTGAAGAAATTATGTCTACAGACAATAGATGAAAGTATCCTTCTGTTTCTATGAGGGATTTGTCATCATTTTGTTTACATACTTAACAACGAAATGAAATAGATCCTCATTATGCAAAATAAAAGTTCTATGCTGTTGCTGATATTATCAATTGCCGTTTTTGGTGTTATTACGACCGAAATCGCTGTTATTGGATTACTACCACAACTGGAAGCACAACTGAATGTCACGCCGACTCAGGTCGGTTTTCTTGTGAGTATTTATGCCATCGTTGTCGCCATAACAGGCCCGTTTATTACTTTGATGCTCTCTGGCTATAACAAAAAATACGTTCTTCTTACCATTCTGTTGATATTTATTATTTCTAACCTTATCTATGCCATAACCGATACCTTCTACCTGATGCTTATTTTCAGGATCTTTCCGGGACTGGTACACGCGGTTTTCTTTGCGGTGGCTCTTGTCGTTGCTACTAATTCGGTTCCTGAAGAAAAAAGTGCGAGCGCAAATGCAAAGGTTTTCGCGGGAGTGGCTGTAGGCATGGTACTAGGAATGCCCATGAGTTCATTTATAGCGGAAAATTTGTCGCTTAGTGCTGCATTTTATTTCGGTGCAATCACGTGTACGCTGGCTTTCATCGGTATTCTCGTTTTCATGCCTTCCATTCCGGCGACAAAAAACGTGACTTTTACCGAACAATTGAACGTGTTACGCAAAGGTAAACTATGGCTGTCAATTGCTACTGTAACATTGATTTTTTCCGCTATATTTTCAAGTTTCAGTTACATCGCAGATTACCTTACAAAGATTACTCATCTTGATAATGATCTTGTCAGCGCAATGTTAATCTTGTTTGGTTTTTGCGGATTGATTGGCAATTTTGTGTTTAGTCGCTTCTTGCAAAAAAATATCTTAAAAACAACTTATGCGTATCCGATGCTACTCATCTTTATCTATATTCAGGTTTGGCTCTTGGGATTTTCACCGATAGCGATGTGTGTGCTGACCATCTTCTGGGGTGGACTGCATTCAGCCGGGCTGGTGGTTAGTCAAACTTGGCTTATGCAGGAAGCTAACGAAGCGCCTGAATTTGCCAACAGTCTGTATATTGCGTTCTCGAATTTGGGGATCACAATTGGCGCTATAACAGGAGGATGGTTTCTTTCACTGTTCGGGGTAAATACAGTCATGCTGAGCAGCATTCTTTTCGCATTTATGGCACTTTTAACCGTTACTATTAAAAATGTTACTATCAAAAATAGTACTCATCAAAACAAAGTTTCATGTTAATCCAACAAACCGTTCGCGGCCATGTCCACCAGCGTATCTACAACGTGGCGAATTTTGGGTAATAACTGACGATTTTTAGGCCATAAAGCACTGATGGGAATTTCTATTCCTGAATATTCTGACAATACCTCTGTGAGTTCTCCGCTCTCAAGGTATTTACCTACCATCCATAACGGCAATTGGGCAAATCCGCATCCAGTCAATGTTGCCGCTAATATTGCATCTCCATCAGCAAATTCATACGTTGCTGGTGGAGTGTAACGTTTTATCTCTCCATTCTTTTCTTTGAATAGCCAAGATATAGGCTGATTTCTGCGAAACCCGACGATACAACGATGTTGACTTAATTCCTCAAGGATTATGGGTTCTCCATTAGACTGCAGGTAATCCGACGAGGCGCAAATAATCAGTTTCTGAACCGTTAATCGGCGCGCAACCAATCCACTGCTATCAGACAACTCACCAATACGTATGGCAAGATCAATGCCTTCCTCAATCAAATCGACAAAACGCTCACTGAATGAAACCGTCAGAGACAGCTCAGGATAATCACGGGCAATTTCCAGAAGAGCGGGGAGTATTCGTTGGCGACCAAACGCAGCCGGCAAATCGACACGGAGTCGCCCTGAAGGATAGGCAATGTGCGAAGTGAGGGCTGCTTCAGCTTGTTCGAGAACATCAATGGCGTTCTGACAGCTCATCAAGAATACTTCACCATCAGGCGTGAGACTCAGACTACGTGTGGAACGTTGAAAAAGTTTAATGCCCAAACGCTCTTCCAACCGGCTGACACTTTTACCTACAGCCGATTTTGTCAAACCAAGGCGTTCACCCGCCGCGGTAAAACTTCCTAGCTGTGCTGTCGTAACAAATGCCGTGATTCCACCAAGATGATCTGTTCTACGCATGATTAGGTTTATTTATCCACAAAGAAACGGTTTTAAATCATAATCCCAATGCACTCAGCCCGGGATGATCATCAGGGCGACGTCCCAGAGGCCAATGGAATTTACGTTCGTTCTCACTGATAGGCATATCATTGATGCAGGCAAAACGGTTAATCATCAGGCCATTTTCATCAAATTCCCAGTTTTCATTACCGTATGAACGAAACCAATTTCCGGAGTCATCATGCCATTCATAGGCATACCTTACGGCAATTTTATTACCTTCCACCGCCCAGAGTTCTTTAATCAGCCGATAATCCAGCTCTTTTTTCCATTTCCGCGATAGAAATTTTTCTGCTTCATTTCGGCCATGAATAAATTCAGCCCTATTACGCCACTGAGTATCTTTACTGTATGCAAGAGCAACTTTGGAAGCATCACGTGTATTCCAACCATCTTCAGCCATACGAACTTTCTGGATTGCTGTTTCATAAGTAAAGGGTGGGAAGGGCGCTTTTCTTTCAATGGAATCAGACATTTTTCCTCCGGTATTTTAACGTTTTATGAGCGGGTTGTTTATTAATAATCCTGCTGTTTTTTTTGCATCATCGGCGGCAGACGGCATATTCATAACCATGGCAACGGTGATTGCACCATCAATAAGTACAAGAAGTTGCCGGGCTAATTCGAGAGGTTCACTGACACCCAGTTTTTCAGTGAGCTGTGTAATGAACAAAAAAATCTTTTGTTTATGTTCCTTGGCAATAATTCTGATCGGATGGGCTGGATCAGAAATCTCTCCAGCGGTGTTTATAAACGCACAGCCACGGAACTCCTCAGACATAAACCAAGATCTAAGCGCATTAAACATCTCAAGAATACACGCCTCAGGGCTTTCACCTTTTAAGGAAGACTCGCTAAACCACCTAATCCAACGTTCATCTCTGCTCAGTAATGCCTGAGCGCAAAGGTCATCTTTGTTGGTGAAATAACGATAGATGGTTTTTCTCGATATCCCTGTTTCCTTGACTATTTGCTCCATCCCAGTGGAATGGATTCCATACTGGTAAATCAATGATTCAGTGACTTCCAGTAATTTGTTTCGTATTTCGTAGGCGTTTTTTGTATTCATACGATGATAGTAGAACGATCATTCTACCTAATCAAGTAAATTATCCATGATTGGGATCAAGTGGTGCGGTTGGCGCAGAAATATCAGTCAAAGCACCACTCTTGTCTTTAATCAAAAAGTGGCGCTGACTGTAAAGTCAATCACGGGCGGTTCGACAATGTCATTGCAATTTATGGGAAAGATTTCTTGTCATTCGGTAACGGATATCATGTCTGAAAATTTCAATGGTCCATATCCAGAGAACACTTCCTACTATTTCAGAGAATATCTCATCAAAAGACAACGCCCAGACAGGAGGAGCCCATCCATAAATGGGTAAAATAATACCGTGGAAAACGATTGCAACGATAAAAGAGAAAACAGCACCATTCCACAGTTTTACAATCGGAAAGATTTCTGCAATGAGAGAATAGAAAATTGCCAATATGATAGAAAAAAGATGATGAACTCCAGCCACACCCCAATTCACGAGGTGTCCTGAGTAAGGATAGACCATGTCGTTGACTTTTCCTCCCCAGGCTTGAAGCATTTCAGCAGGAGGAATGGCACTGCCGGGTATTCTGGGAGGCATGAGATTTTCTGTTCCCCATTTAACCAAACTGGCAATATTTCCACCAAGAAAACCCGCCCATAAGGCAATGCCATAATGTCGGCTATTTCTTTTATTGACTGACAAAAATGAAGACATATTCATCCGGTATAGGTTGTGGTTAGCTCATTTTTATTAATATAAATGAATATTATTAAATAATTTCTAACTGTCCCCCCATCTTTCAAGTCTATTTATTCTGTCTATTTACTCATTTTGAGATGAATTGTTTAGGTTGAAATAAATACAATACTTTGTCAATTGAAACTATTGCACCATGTTATTTCTGGTTCTTGCCATAGAGTAAAACTCCGAGTGAGGAAGAAGACATGAAAGTCACTTTCGAGCAATTGAAAGCACAATTTACCCGAGTCCTGCTAGCCCGGGGTATTCAGGCTGAAATCGCAGATGCCTGTGCAGAAATGTTTGCCAGCACCACGGAATTTGGCGTGTATTCACACGGTGTTAACCGTTTTCCCCGATTTATTCAGCAGCTTGATGCAGGCGATATCATCCCCGATGCCAAACCTGTGCGAGTTGCGTCACTGGGGGCGATTGAACAATGGGATGCCCGGCGGGCAATCGGCAATCTGACAGCTAAAGAGATGATGAACAGAGCCACTGAACTGGCTGAAGAATATGGTATTGGTTTGGTGGCATTACGCAATGCCAATCATTGGATGCGAGGGGGAAGCTATGGCTGGCAGGCTGCGGAAAAAGGATTTATCGGGATCTGTTGGACTAATTCTATTGCCGCTGTGCCTCCCTGGGGCGCAAAAGAGTGCCGGATTGGTACTAATCCATTAGTTATTGCCATACCGGGAAATCCCATCACTTTGCTCGATATGTCAATGTCGATGTTTTCTTATGGAAAATTAGAAGTAAGCCGCTTAGCCGGGCAGCAACTCCCTGTCGAGGGTGGTTTTGATGATGAGGGTAATTTAACCCGAGATCCCGCAACAATTGAGAAAAATCGCCGACTTTTACCTATGGGATACTGGAAAGGTTCTGGCTTATCCATTGTGTTGGATCTCATAGCAACCTTACTTTCAAACGGTTCGTCGGTAGCTGAAATTACACAGAATAATAGTGATGAATATGGGGTTTCACAGGTATTTATCGCTATTGAAGTGGATAAGTTGATTGATGGCCCTTCACGGGAAGAAAAGCTGAAAACCATTACGCATTTTATTACATCAGCAGAACGTGCCGATCCCAATACAGCTATTCGGTTACCGGGTCACGAATTGCTCCGCAGACAAGCAGAAAACAGGCGCAATGGCATGATAATTGACGATAGCGTCTGGGAGAAAATTAAAACCCTCTGAGAGAAATACTCTCCATCAATTTCAAATTCCAGTCTGGAAAATGAAAAGCTATATCCACGAAGATAAAAAGCATAAAGGTTGCATAATATGAGCAAACATAAGCGTAGGTTCTGTCTGGGAATTGATTGTGGCGGTACTTATCTTAAAGCTGGCTTATATGATGACCGGGGACAGGAATATAGTATAGAGCGCACGGTACTGAGAACAATTAGTCCTCAGCCGGGATATGCTGAAAGAGATCTCAACGAGTTGTGGAATGCTTTAATCGCTACGGTTAATAATCTCTTGAAAAACAGTGGCACCCATGGTCAACAGATTAAAGGTATTGGTATTTCAGCCCAAGGCAAAGGATTATTTCTTTTAGATAAAAATAACAAACCTCTGGGTCACGGAATTCTTTCTTCTGATCGTCGGGCCACAGAAATAGTTCATCAATGGCAGCAACAAGGAATGCTGGAAAAGTTGTATCCCCATACACGCCAAACCCTTTGGACAGGTCATCCCGTCTCTTTATTACGCTGGATCAAAGATAACCAGCCTGAACGCTATAACCGGATTGATACCCTGATGATGGCACATGATTATCTCCGGTGGCGTCTCACGGGTGAAAAGGGCTGTGAAGAAAGCAATATCTCTGAATCTAATCTCTATAGCATGAACTCGGGTGCTTATGATCCTGCGCTTTCCATGCTCTTGAATATCAGTGAAGTTGATAGCGTTCTCTCCCGAATCGTTGGTCCAACTGAGATTTGTGGAGAAATTACGCCACAAGCGGCTGAATTGACGGGATTGGCTGTCGGTACTCCCGTGGTCGGTGGATTGTTTGATGTGGTTTCCACCGCGCTTTGTGCGGGTCTTCAAGACGAATACACGTTGAATGCCGTGATGGGAACGTGGTCAGTCACCAGTGGTATCACTGATCAACTGCGTACACATGAACCATACCCTTATATTTATGGACGATATGTTAATGCGGGCCAGTATATTGTTCATGAAGCCAGCCCCACGTCATCAGGTAATCTTGAATGGTTTACTCATCTCTGGGGAAAAATGTCTTTTGAAGAAATCAATGCCGCCGTACACCATCTTCCGAAAGCATCCAGTGAGATTTTTTTTCTTCCCTTTCTTTATGGCAGTAATGCCGGACTGGAAATGACAGCGGGGTTTTATGGTTTACAGTCCAGCCATAATCGCGGTCATTTGCTACAAGCCGTATATGAAGGCGTTATTTTCAGTCATATGACCCATTTGCAACGGATGTTAGAACGTTTCACCAAAACTCAGACGATACGGGTTATGGGAAGACCGGCTCACTCCAAGGTCTGGATGCAAATGTTTGCAGATATAAGCAATCTGCCTGTGGAACTGCCTCAAGTTAAAGAAACGGGTTGTCTGGGAGCAGCATTAGCTGCCTTAGTTGGCATCGGTATCTACAAAAATTTTACTGAAGCCCAGGAAAATTTGGCTTACGTCACCTATACCCTTGAGCCGGATCGGGATTCACATCCGGCATACCTTAATAAAATCAATAAATATCAGCTAATCATTGAATCACTTCGTGGCTTTCATTCCCAATGCAATTCACTAAATACACATGGAGAGAGAGGGATATGAACCGCCCATTATTGCAACTGGCATTGGATCATACCTGTCTGGACTCTGCATTGCGGGATGTAGCGTTATTACGCGATGATGTTGATGTTGTTGAAGCCGGCACGATCCTTTGTCTTTCCGAAGGGAGTAATGCTATTCGTCAATTTCGTCGCCATTGTCCGGACAAAATTATTGTTGCGGACTGGAAAGTCGCTGATGCCGGCGAAATTCTTGCAGCACAGGCATTTGATGCCGGCGCAGACTGGATGACGGTAATTTGTGCGGCACCATTGGCGACCATAGAAAAATCACATCATTTGGCAAGTCAGAGAAATGCAGAAATCCAAATTGAATTGTTTGGCAATTGGACATTCTCTGATGCAAAAAACTGGCATTCCATTGGTGTCCGTCAGGTGATCTATCATCGCGGACGTGATGCACAAGCTAATGGGCAAATGTGGGGAAAAGAAGATATCTCCCGCATGAAAAAACTATCCGATATAGGCTTTGCAATTTCTATTACCGGTGGCCTTATCCCTGAGGATCTTCCTCAATTTAAAGCTATTTCTGTACAAGCTTTTATTACTGGTCGGGCGTTATCCGGCGCAACGCAACCCAAGCAAGTCGCTCAAGCGTTTCATACTCAAATTACTGAGATCTGGGGGTAGCATAATGCGCATCCATCCTATGGGTATCTATGAAAAAGCATTGCCGAAAAATCTGACATGGGCAGAACGTTTATGTTTGGCAAAAAGCTGTGGTTTCGATTTTGTTGAAATGTCTGTGGATGAAACAGATGAACGTTTGTCTCGACTGGACTGGAATGTAAAAACACGTCTTGAACTGGTCAAGAATACGCTGGAAACCGGCATTCACATTCCCTCCATGTGCTTATCCGCACATCGCCGTTATCCATTCGGCAGCCATGATGAAACTGTCCGGCGAAAAGCGTATGAAATTATGTCAAAGGCAATCCATTTAGCCCGGGATCTTGGGGTCCGAACTATCCAACTGGCGGGTTACGACGTTTATTACGAAAAACATGATAAAGAAACGGAACAGCGCTTTGCCGAAGGCATGGCGTGGGCAGTTCAGCAAGCGGCTGGAGCGCATGTCATGTTGGCAATGGAAATTATGGATACAGATTTCATAAACTCGATCACCAAATGGAAAGTGTGGGATGAAATGCTGGCCTCGCCCTGGTTTAGTGTTTATCCCGATATTGGCAATTTAAGCGCTTGGGGACATGATGTTTCGGAAGAACTCAAACTTGGCATCAATCGCATTTCAGCAATTCATCTCAAAGATACTTATCCCGTGACACCAACCCATTCAGGGCAATTCCGTGACGTACCATTCGGTCAGGGATGTGTCGATTTTGTCGGCATATTCAGAACACTTCATGCATTGAACTATCGGGGGACATTCTTAATAGAAATGTGGACAGAAAAAGCGGAAGAACCTGTATTTGAAATTATACAGGCTCGTCGCTGGATCGAAGATCGTATGCAGGAAGGGGGTTTTTCATGTTAGAACAACTGAAAGCCGAAGTTCTGGCAGCAAATCTGGCACTGCCAAAATATCACTTAGTGACATTTACGTGGGGAAATGTCAGCGCGATTGATAAATCAAGCGGTTTAATGGTGATTAAGCCCTCGGGTGTGGAATATGCTGATATGCAGATTGATGACATGGTCGTGATTGATATCGCGAGCGGTGCCATCGTGGAAGGGAGAAAAAAGCCTTCATCAGACACGCCAACGCATCTCGTGCTATATCGTCACTTCCGGGACATCGGGGGAGTTGTTCATACCCATTCCCGCCATGCCACTATCTGGGCTCAGGCGGGGCGTTTTTTGCCTCCTCACGGCACAACACATGCAGACTATTTTTACGGTGCAGTTCCTTGCACCCGGTTAATGACTAAACAAGAAATCAATGATGATTACGAATTACAAACAGGGAAACTCATCGTTCAAACCTTTGCTGAACAACAACTCGATCCAATGAAGATCCCTGCCATTTTGGTTCATTCCCACGGACCTTTCACATGGGGGGTAAATGCAGCTAATGCAGTACACAATGCGGTAGTACTTGAAGAATGCGCTTATATGAGTTTGTTCTCCCAACAATTAAATTCTGAATTAACCTTCATCCAACAGGAATTATTGGATAAACACTATTTACGCAAACATGGTGCCAATGCCTACTATGGCCAGACATGAAATAGTCAAAAAACAAAATGACCTAAAATAAGTCGGCTTTGTTGCTGACTTATACTCAAAAATAGGGAATTAACTCATGAAAGAAAAAATTTCCACTCTGGAAAAGATCGGATATGGTTTTGGCGATGCTGGCTGTAATATTGTCGGCGGTGCTGTTTTCCTGTTTTCAAATTTTTATTATACCGATATTTACGGCCTTAATGCCGGTACAGTTGCTGCCATTTGGCTGGGTGTCAGAATTATTGAAGCAATATCAGACCCCTTAATTGGTTATATTGCTGACAGAACACAAACACGTTGGGGTAAATTCAGACCTTATATTCTTTTTTTTGCATTTCCCTATGCTTTATTTTCAGTATTGATGTTTACTGTGCCAAACTTGGATTACACCGGTAAAGCCATTTACGCATTCTTTACTTATCTGATGATGTCAGTCACTTATTCATTTATTAATATTCCCTATTGTTCATTGGGTAGTGTTATTAGCAGCGATAATCGTGAACGTGTCTCCTGCCAAAGTTTCAGATTTATGGGCGTCGGCCTTGCAACACTCATTCTGACATTATCATTATTGCCTTTGGTTAACTTGTTCGGTCATGGCAATAAAGCTAAAGGTTATCATGATGCCGTTATTCTGCTGACCTCTGTTGGATTAGTGATGTTTGTCCTCTGTTTTTCTTTGGTTCGTGAGCGGGTTCATCCGGTTGTCCCGACAAAGGATTCAATAGTAAAAGATTACTGTGACATCATGAAAAATGATCAATGGCCTCGCTTATTGCTTGTCACATTTATCAATGTATTACCCGGCTTTATCAGAATGGCATCCGTCATGTATTTTCTGACATGGGTGATCCACGCCAGTGAGATCTTTACCACAGTATTCTTAAGCGTTGGCGTTATTGGCATGACGTTGGGCAGTGCCTTAGCCAAACCACTGAGTGATTATTTTTGTAAACTTAAAATATTTTATTGGGTCAGTTTATTAATGACTTTCCTTTCCGTTATTATCTATTTCATTCCGGTTGATATGCATTATGTTATATTGTTCGGATATTTTATTTTAAATGTTGTCCACCAGATCGCCCAGCCAATTAATTGGTCAATAATGGCTGATATTGATGATTATGGTGAATATAAATTGGGTAAGCGTTTAACCGGAATTAATTTTTCCTGTAATTTCCTCTCCCTCAAATTAGGGTTGGCTTTTTCTGGTTCATTAGTCAGTGGGATATTGGCACTTGTTGGTTATGATGCAAATCAATCATCACAAAATAATTATACTCAATTATCTATTGTCATGCTCTTTACTGTTATTCCGGCAATAGGTTACTTATTAACAGCTATTTCAGTAAAACTACTGAAAGTGGATCGCTATATGATGAAAGAAATTTCGTATAGATTGACAAAGAGAAGGATAAACTCGACAAAGCTGGAAAATTATTTAGAACCGAAAAATAATATCATCCCCAGAAAATAACAGGTGTAACGATGAAAATACGTTTAGAAAAACTTTGCTCTCCGGCTATTTGGGCAGAAGGACCTGTTTGGCTTTCAAATGAAAATGCAGTTATTTTCAGTGATGTGAAAGGAAATAGAATGTTTCGCTGGTCAGAACAGGATGGTGTCAGTATATGGCGGGAATATTCTAATTATGCGAATGGAAACGCCCTGGACAAAGAAGGCAGGGTGATTAGCTGTGAACATGGTCGACGAGGCGTGTCCCGGACAGAACAAGATGGTAGCATCACCATGCTGGTTGATAAAATAGACGGTAAAAGATTCAACTCTCCTAATGATGTTGTGGTGCGTTCTGACGGAACAATTTGGTTTACTGACCCACCTTATGGAATCATCAATGATGAAGAGGGATATAAATCAGAAAGTCAGATTATTGGTTGCTATGTCTATTGCTACGATCCGAATGATGACTCTATCTCCATCGCCACGACGGATGTCCAGCGCCCGAATGGACTGGCATTTACTCCAGATGAGAGATGGCTCTATGTTGCAGATATGTCTATTGTCGATTTTCCTTCTCATGGAAGACGTGAACTTCGCATGTATCCGGTGAAAGGTAAAACCTTAGGACTCGGGAAGCATTTTGTGACAGTATCTCCCGGATTCCCTGACGGCTTTTGTGTTGATAAATCCAATCAGGTTTATTGTAGTTGCTCAGATGGTGTTTTGATTTTTGATAAATCCGGTACAGAAATACATAAAATTGCTGTGCCTGAACGAGTATCCAATTGTACGCTGGGCGGGGTCAATGGTGACCAATTGTATATTACAGCGACAACATCGTTATATCGGGCATCTGTCACCGGGTTAATGCCGACCCGATAAAATTTCAGATAAACAAGTATCTATATTATTAAAAATTTTCTTATAGATATCTTTGATTACCGCATTTTTATTATTGTTGTAGTCCATGACATCTCCAGCGCCTTCAATAGCCACCCGTTTGGCTTCTGCATATTGGTTCTTGTCATCCTTATGAGTTCGCAGCCAATTTCGAAAAAGTAGATGACGGATATGTTCCGGGCAATTTTCACCGAATATATGTAAATTTATACGGGGCGAACCCAGCCTAAACATTCGGTGCTGATACCAAGAGGGTTCTCTTATTGTTAACACATAGCCTAATTGTTCAAGTGCAGGAATATAATCTTCTTCTTGTGTCGGATCTGTAACGATTAAGTCAATATCAATAATGGGTTTTGCTGGCAAATCAAGTACTGCTGTAGAGCCAATATGTGCAATATGGAGTACTTTATCTTTCAACTGTTGCTGGATTCTGTTTTTTTCTCCATTGTAAATACTCTTCCATTGAATAGAGTAGGGAACAACAGCAATGGTTTCAGGTGTCGGTTTAGTACCACTAACCCAAGGGTTTTCATTGGGATCACCTGCACAAAAAGACATAATCAGTGGCTTGAGATGAATTAATTGGTCTGACATACGTTTTTGCTCCGATTAGAAGTTCAGCGTGTTATATGACTGTCGTCTTTCAAGATGCAGCATGACAAAGCTGCAACTTGAAACTCATTAGATATAAACCCTTTTTTAAACCTCTTGTTAGTGGAAAGATGAGTGAGGAAGAATATTAATTAATATATTCTATCTCGTTCAGATAGTCAGTATCTGTAAAATCTTGTTCATTGAAAAATCTAATCAGGAGATCAGCTAATACATCTGGACGCTCTACCATAACGAGATGATCCGATTTTTTGATTGTAGTAAATATTGCACCAGGAAAAATAGACGCACAAAGTCTCATATTTTCAGGTGGTGTAATGATGTCATACTCACCGGTTGTAAACAAAATGGGTTTATTGAAGTTGTCAGCCCTTTTGTATTCCTTTTTATTCAGAAGACGTAATTGAAGATGTTCATATCGTTCCCCTTGATGTCGCGTTGATTCCTGTAGCGTTGTTTTTAACAATCTATATGTTGTATCTTTTCCTAATATATCAACACCCGGTTCAAGGCAGAGAATACTTGAAATTATATTCTCTATAGATTCTTCGTAACTTCCTTCACTGAGTAATCGCAATGCTTTATTTAATCTGTCTTGAATATGAGGAGGTTGAATAAGTGCAGTCCCAATCAATACGGACTTATTAATTCTTTCAGGCCATCGATAAGTAAATTCAACGGCAGTGAATCCACCGTAAGAAATACCAATGAGATTTATTTTAGGCAAAGAAAGAACATCTAAGATATGTCGGGTACACTCAGCAAGAAAATCAAAACCTTTATTGTCTGGAATGTCGTCAGCAGACCCAATTCCCGGGAGGTCAACCATGATCAGAGGCCCATCATCTTTAAGAAGATATTCAAGATGTGGCAAAGAATACATATCCTGAAAACCGCCCGCTATAATGAGTTTTGGGACGACAGTTGTAGTGCTGATATCACCAATGACCCGAAAAGCATATTTAACGCCATTCCATTCAATATCTCTTTTATCTTCCGGTGGAATACGATGAGTTGAATCAATAAAAGCAGCAAGTGATTCAACCGTTCTGAATCTGAGTACATCACTCCAATCTATTTTTTTACCTAAATTTTGCTCAATAAAAATTTGTATTTCAACTAAGGAAATAGAGTCAGCACCAAGGCTAAAAAAGTCATTTTTAGTGCTCATTGATTCTACAAGCAGTACTTCTTGACATATTTTCAGCACTTCATTTTCGGTGTCATTTGATGGGTAATTTTGTGATGATGACGTTGTCATATTATTCTCCTATCATTATTTGATTTTTTATTGTGGGGGCAAAAAATGTACAATAAAGAATCACTTCAGTTAAATACGATAACTGAAAGAAATCATTTCGTCATGATATTAATGTAGTAAATCGTAATACTTACTCGAACAATTTAAAAGCTAGCACAATAAGTTTTAATTGATGAGTAATTGTCTATAAAAATAAGTATAAATGTTAAGGAGGAATATTCTGAATGTTGCTAAATTACTCACGATCGGTAAAGTTATGTTGCAATAAGACTGCTAAAAATTATTGTCATAGATGACAAGCTCATTAAGTTTTTATGACTACTTCAAATTAAAAAGAAGAACCCAGATAAGTATTGCTGAAACCCTGTTTTTTATTAAAAGGAAACATTATGACCGATAATAGTATTCACACTGATCTTTTCTCTCCTACCAAATTAGGAGAAATAGCACTCGCTAACCGTATTGTTATGGCACCTTTGACACGCAGTCGCGTGAATGAAGAAGGCGTTCCGAGTGATCTTAATGTGACATATTATGTCCAGCGCGCGAGTGCAGGTTTAATCATCTCAGAAGCTACCAATATTTCAGCCCAAGGACGTGGCTATGTTATGACCCCCGGCATCTGGACAGAACAGCAGGTAAATGGATGGAAAAAAGTCACAGATGCTGTTCATGCTGCTGGTAGTAAGATTGTCGTTCAATTGTGGCATGTCGGCCGATGCTCACACATTGATATTCAACCTGATGGAGAATTGCCGGTAGCACCATCAGTAATAAAAGCAGACTGTAATGTTTATACCTACAATGGCCCTCAAGAAGCGTCCATGCCACGCGCCCTGAAAACTGACGAGATCCCGGATATTATCGAGCAGTATAGACATGCGGCTGAATACGCTAAAAGAGCAGGGTTTGATGGTGTAGAAATCCATTCGGCTAATAATTACTTGTTGGAACAGTTCCTGCGTGATTCAACTAACCACCGCACCGATCAATATGGTGGTTCCATTGAAAATCGAGCCAGACTGATTCTCGAAGTTGTTGAAGCGGTAACCCATGTTTGGGACAGTAACCGAGTTGGAATTAGACTTTCTCCAATTACAACAGAAGTTGGAAACACGCCTCTTGATAGCAATGTCATGGCAACTTATAGCTACCTTATTCAGCAGTTAAATAAGTTCAAACTGGCATATCTCCACTTTGTTGAAGGAATGACAGGAAAAAATCGTACCGTTCCTGAAAATGTTGATCTGGACGCATTGAGATTGCTATTTGACGGAGCTTATATCGGCAATAACAATTATGATCTTGAAATGGCCATTTCCCGCCATGCAGAAGGTAAAATTGATGCAGTAGCATTCGGGCGTCCGTTTATTTCTAACCCCGATTTAGTGGAGCGTCTACGCTACGGTATCGAATTAGCAGATGTGAATAATGATGCCTATTACGGCAATGGTGAGAAAGGATATACCGATTGGCCTAAAGCGAATGATTTTTGAATCTTCATTTACTAAATCCTGGATCTTAAAGTGAGTTAAAAGCAAAAAAGGTATTACATGGAAAATATAAAGATATTAAATATTCTTATATTATCTATATCGGTAATTATAACGTCTAATTCTTTAGCTAATGAAATCAGAGCAAGAGAGTTAGGCATCCCGTTCTCTGGAGTAACGGGCAAATATAATGCGATCACAGATGTTAGTGGTGTAAAAGTTGGCTATTCGACCATAATAGAAGGTGATGGAACACTAGAAGCTGGGAAAGGCCCAATAAGGACAGGTGTGACAGCGATATTGCCAAAGGGAAAGAAATTTAGTCCGGTGTTTTCCAGTATTTTTTCTTTAAATGGCAATGGGGATATGACGGGAAGTCAATGGGTGGAAGAAAGTGGTTTTTTGGAAACGCCAATATTAATCACCAATACTCATAGTGTTGGTGTTGTTAGGGATTCAACAATTAGTTGGATGATTGATAATAACCTGACTTCACCACTGAAAGATGATTTGTTTTGGTTATTGCCTGTAGTTACAGAAACGTGGGATGGGATATTAAATGATATAAATGGTATGCATGTAAAAAAAGAACATGTATATAACGCGTTGAATAGTGCTAAATCAGGTGAAATAAAAGAAGGGAATGTTGGCGGTGGTACGGGGATGAACCTTTTTAAATTTAAAGGAGGAACAGGTACTTCATCCCGGATTTTAGATAAAAAAGATGGAGGATATACTGTTGGCGTTCTTGTTCAAGGCAACTTTGGTGATAGGAATGACTTGATTATTGCAGGAATTCCTGTTGGTAAAGAAATAAAAGATATCAATCCGATATATCATGGAAACAAGAAACAAATAAAGGATGCCGGTTCTATCATCGCTGTCGTTGCAACTGATGCTCCATTGGCTCCGCATCAGTTAAACAAAATAGCTAAAAGAGTATCTCTCGGACTTGCCAAGGTAGGTGGCGTTGCCAGAAATACCAGCGGTGAGATATTCATTGCATTTTCAACTGCGAATAACGATGCATTTTCCAGAGAAGAAATAAGAACAATAAAAATACTGCCAAATGACAAACTCGATCCTTTGTATGAAGCCACTATAAATGCAACAGAAGAGGCAATCATTAATGCCATGATAGCAGCTAAAAAAATGGTTGGGAGAAATGGAAATACTTCATTTTCTCTTCCTAAAGAGAGGGTGATGAACATATTAAAAAAACATAATATACTTCTTGACAGTTAGATAAAATCGACGCTTTTTTATTTGAAATAACCGACTTTGATTTATATACCCAATCAAAGTCGGTAACTCTCATACCTCTGTAAAAATAATTTTATAAATTGATTTCTTATGCAAAAAAACATCAAAATTATCAGAGCATTAAATGAACTTTTAGCCCCGTTTGATAAAAATTCTCCCGGTTTTGTGTACATGGCTAAATATGACAATGGATTGACCTACCAAGGCTCTGTAGGTCTGGCATGTTTAGAATCACATAAATCACTTTCAATAGACAGTGTGTTTAATATCGCTTCAGTCTCAAAACAATTCACAGCTTTTGCGATTCTATTATTAGAAAGTGACGGGAATTTATCGTTAGATGATTCAATCATAAAATACCTGCCTGATTTAGGTAACTATGCTGAACCCGTCACCGTCACCTTGCGCCACTTAATTTATCATACTGGCGGACTCGTTGATTACATGGAGTTGGCTGAATCAGCCGGCATTAGTGAACTCGATCCGTTGACAACTGAACAGTCATTACATCACTTGTACGCTCAGTCTCAATCCATATTTTTACCGGGAACAGCTTTCGAATATAGCAATACCGGCTATTTTTTACTGTCACAGGTGGTTGAAGAAGTCAGCGGTATGAAACTGAGTCAGTTCAGCCAAGAGCATATTTTTAAACCGCTCGGAATGAGGAGTACATTCATTGTTGATGAGTATCCAATAGCTGTTGAATTTGCACATGCATATTGCCAGAAAGGTCAGCTTTTTGAATCCTTGTGGACACATACAGGTGATGGAGCCGTACACTCAACAGTAGTCGACCTCATGTTATGGGGCGAGAATTTAACTCATGGCAGAGTAGGTGGGAAAGCATTAGTCCAGCGTATGACTCAAGCATTACCAGAAAAAACATCTACCGGAGAGACAGTTAAAAATCACGAATCTTATGCATTCGGTTTAGAGCATCACTCCCATTTAGCTGAGCCGAGTTTAGAACATGCAGGCGAATGGGCAGGTTACCGCGCTTATTTTATCCGCTTGCCAAAATCACGCTTAACGATTGCAGTTCTGAGTAATCAGGAAAATATTGATACAGAAACACTAAGCCATAGGATTGCTGATATCTTGATAAATTAGTTATTAATCAATTTATTATAATTCACAGCCATAAGGGAAACAGTGACCTTATGGCTGGTAAAAATATATGTTGTGTGTTTGAAAGAGGAAATATTAATTTCTTCTGGTGCAATACATCTTTATCATGATGGTGTGTTTTTTAAACAAATCGCGTACCGCCCGATAATATTACAGATGAAGAATGTCATAACTTAAAAGTCCGAACAGGCATAATGAAATCTCTATTTTTACCGAATCAGGGAAAAATTACTTTATAAAACAATACATAAAAATGGGTGTTTTTGTTGGCGGTGCCAATCTGAGTGTGTCAACCGAGAAAGAAGGTAAACAAGTGATTTCTAAGGCAGATGTTCGTCTTGCAAAGGAAGGGCATTGCGGTAACTGATTTTTAGAGCTGTATAAAAAATCTCGTTGATAAAGAGAGATTTTTTTTTGCCGATATGAATTGATTTCCCTGAACTGAAGATTGGAATGGTGAAGAATATCAATAAAAATGATTTGATATAAAAGTACATCACTACTTTGTCGGTTAAGCATCCGTGGATTGTTCATCATAAATATTTTTAGTCATTTCAAAGCACTATAAATCCTCTAAAATCTGAAACATCAGAAGAAGATTGGTACAACGCTAAAATGCAACTAAGAACCAAGGAGACAGTCCATTATGTCAATAACGACCACATATCGGATAGCCGCTGTTCAGGCAGCACCTGTTTTTCTCAATCTAGAAGCGACCATTGAAAAAACCATTTCACTCATAGAATCAGCAGCCAATCATGGTGCTAAATTGATTGCATTCCCTGAAACTTGGATACCGGGCTATCCATGGTTTATATTTCTGGATTCTCCTCTGTGGGGAATGCAATTCCTCAAGCAATATCACAGCAATTCACTAGTGATCGATAGTCAGCAATATCAAAGAATTGAGCAGGCTGCCGCTGACAATAATATTGTGGTCGTACTTGGTTTCAGTGAAAAAGATAACGGTAGTCTTTATATTTCCCAATCGATTATTGATCCAACAGGCAAGACCTTATTAACACGAAGAAAATTAAAACCCACACATGCAGAAAGAATGATTTTTGGCGAAGGTGATGGTAGCAGTTTAAATGTTATAGAAACGTCTCTATTATACGTATCGTCTTACAAACACTTTGGAATCCTCGCCCGATAGGGCGGGGAGCTGGGAGTAGTCACATAATAAACATGTATTCACCAAATTTATTTATCGTTATTTATACGGTGGGATTAGGGTGCTGTCCGATAAATCGTAATCTTCCCTAAAAATTTACCGGACTTTGCTATTAACGGGACTGAACAGTGGTCAGTGGCTCGATACTCATCCCTTTAAGCATACTAAGCCATGCGAGGAACGTGATCCCCATCAGGATGATAAATAACGATTGAGGCGGTAGCTCAGTGAGTACAATGCCACTTAATATCGGATTAAAAGCAGCGCCCAGAAAGCCCAATGCCTGAGCCGAAAAATAACTGGATTTCATTCCTTCCGGTGCGATATTGTCAATGAGCATATATTCACCCGGAGCATAAATTAATTCACCAAGGGTGAAAATAACGGCGGCAAGTCCCCAAATGTAAAGGTTCGTACCTGCTATCATAAAGACGGTCAGCCCCATCAAGAAAAAGAAACTGCCTAATGTCATGAGTCTCTTCAGATTTTCCGGACGGATACGTCTACCTACCGCATATTGCAAGGTAACAACTACAGCCGCATTCACGGGTAATACAACACTGATCACCGCCTGAGCCAAGTCACTATTAGCTATTGTCAGGACATATTGCGAAATCCAGATGCTAAAAGAGCCAAACACCAATGAGCCAAGAAAAGTTGATAAAACAAACCAAGCCAACGCACGATCACGCAACATTGCTGCCGGATTCCACACCGTGGTGGATTTATTATTGTCTTCGGAAACGTTGACCTTTTGAACATAGCGATGAATAAAAACAATAGGAACAGAAGCGGAAACTGCTGCCAACCAAAACGGAAGATTGATGTTGTACATCAAAAGCCATGTACCTATTGGTGGGCCAATAGTCCAACCTATATTAGCAAATGTATAGTTCAGCGAAAAAACTTTCGCTTTCGTTGATGTTGGCAATGTATCAGCAAAGTAACCTTTCAGTACCGTCGAAAATACAGAATAGGAACAATTTATCAATGAGATAAATACAACCACCAAGATTACGTAATTGACCAAAGGGATCGCAACAAATCCACAAATAAACGCAATAACAGCTGACAACATGTAACGTTTTTTATCAAATTTATCTGCCAGAATTCCGAACCACATACTGAAGAGTATGCCAATAGTTAAAGCAGCAGAAATAGCAAGCCCGACCATATCAATCGACATCTGATACTGACGTGTCAGGTAGATAGCCATAAAGGGAAGAGTAGCTCCACGCCCTATGGTCAAGAGCAGAGAAGAAATCAGTAATGCGCTGGTTGAGATATTTGATTTAGAAAACATTTACTCACTACCTGAAAATAGTTCTTGTTACACGATTGTTAATTAATGACTAAGTTACAGAATTTTTCCGCAGTAAGAAATGCCTCGGACAGACCAAAGTAGTGAAAAGAGCAAAAACAGTATTTTTCATCACGGTTACCGTACTACTGAATAAAAAATATGGAATAATTGATACTGTCGGCTCAGAATAGAGCATTATGTTGGTTAGGAAATATATGACGCACTGGCAATATTAAATAGCAAACTATGCTTGGATGCATTGCGGAATAATACTATCGTCTATGCTTTCGGAATGACATGGTTTATCTATTGTGCTAATAATGTAATTCCCTTATCACAAACTTTAACATTTATTTCAGGATATTTCGTAATGCCATGGACATTTTCACATCCAGCAGCCGTTTTTCCGTTGAAAAACCTCCCGGGAGGCAGATTCTTGAATTTGCCTGCGTTAATTACTGGTAGTTTGTCTCCTGATTTCTTTTACTCTGTTGGGTTATATAATGTTGCAGCGACTGCGCATCACTTACCCGGATGGTTTTATACCTCATTTCCTTTATGTCTATTGATATTTTTAGTTGTACGTCTATTATCATCTCCTTTATCTGTCCTTTTCCCAATATCCTTTACTCGTTATGAAAAACAAAGCTATAAGGACAGAGTTATTTTTGTGATGTCATTATTGATAGGAGCTGTAACCCATATCGGCTGGGATGCATTCACACACGATAAAGGTTTTTTTGTCGAACTAATTCCTCTGCTACAGTTCCACATTTTTCATTCCATGACCAACGGGCAGGGGATAGGTATATATAAAATTCTACAGCATCTCAGTTCCTTGTTAGGATTATTGTATCTATCCATAAAGTACTGGCAATATCAGAAAAAATTGGGTCTTGCCATTCAAAAAACGAACAAAAGAAAATTTTATCATCTGATTATTATTGGGGTTATCTCAGGCTTTTTGACATGTCCAGTAGCATTGTTTTTATCCTGGGAAGTGTCGGGGATAAATATAGGCAGGTTTGTGTTTAAGGAACTAACGCTATCTGTACCCGTTTTTTGTCTTATTCTGATAATTATTGCGTTACGGATAAGATATTACTCTTCGAAGATACTATAAAAATAATTACCTTCTTTCTAAATATTGATTGGCACATGGTTGGATACCAGTGTCATATTTCAAATGCGAGCCTCTACACTTATCTTAATTTTCACATTAAACTATAGCTTACCCGTTTACTATACAACAACTCATATTATTAAATGGCATATAAGGAGCCACTTTATGAAAAATGGAAGAAGACTTTTTCTGAAAAAGGCGAGTGTTACTGGTGCAGTATTTTCATTATTACCTCTGATGTCAGCAGGATCTCTCGCCTCTACACAGGGTCAACCAAAGAAAAGGGATAATATTGATATAGACGTTTGCGAGATGACACCAGAGGAAATGTCAGGTCCATATTTTATAAATAACAAACTACTGAGGAGGAATATAACAGAGGATGAACCAGGAATACCTCTTTTATTGACAATGAAAATAATTGACTCTGTAACCTGTAAACCTTTAAATGATATCCTTATTGATATATGGCATTGTAATGCAATGGGAAAATATTCAGGTTGGAAATACATAAATCCAGACCTCGAGGCTCCATCTGATAATATAGGGACGATTTCAAGAACTGATGAAAGCACATTTCTTCGTGGGGCACAAAGGACAGACAAAGAAGGCATAGTCAGATTCACCACAATCTTCCCTGGATTTTATGCTGGAAGAGCTATACATATCCATTTATCAGCAAGGAATACTAATGTACAAAAAAGACAAGAAGATAAATTCTATTTTGTAGGCCAACTCTATTTCCCTGAAAATATATCTCAAGAAATAATGATTAATGATATGTATTCTCCAAGGGATATTAATAGGCTTAAAAATAAAGATGATTCCATCTTTTCTGGTGTTAAAAATAGAGCGGCAATTTTGACAATAGAAAAAATAGGTGATAATCCATTAGATGGATTATATGGAAAGATAGTTTTATCTATTAATAAAAACAATGTGTCCAAGAAAATAACGCCTAAGGACTTGGCTAAACACACTGTGTAGTAGGTTACCAAAACATCGGAGACCATTTTGTTTGAGTCAGGTGAGACATGCCAGACTCGTTGGACTTACACAACAGTTTGATTATTTTGAAAATCGTGGGAAAATCGTCGGAATATTCTAGATATAGCTAAAAATATGAAGTTGAGAGGAATCTGTTATGCCTATATGGGTAGATGCCGATGCATGTCCTAAGGTTATAAAAGAAGTATTATATCGTGCAGCAGAACGTGAAAAAGTACAGGTTACATTCGTAGCAAATCAACGATTAAGTGTACCTAAATCTGCTTTTTTACGTACATTACAAGTTCCCGTTGGGTTTGATGTCGCTGACAATGAAATTGTTTGTCGCTCAGAAGTTGGTGATTTAGTGATTACAGCAGATATTCCTCTTGCTGCTGAAGTGATCGAAAAAGGTGCAATAGCACTCAATCCGCGCGGTGAACGTTATAGTGAAGCGACAATACGTGAACGCCTGGTTATGCGGGATTTTATGGATACTATGCGAGCGAGCGGGATCCAAACGGGAGGACCTCCCACGCTAAACCAACGTGATCGCCAACGGTTCGCAAATGAACTAGATAAGTGGTTATTGCAACAAAAAAAAGTATCTTGAAAGGAGATATCCCCGTCGCAAAGCGGGGGTATTAAGGTTTAACTTCTACGGAATTAGAATTAGTTCATGCGATTGCTACTGATCTTTGATAACTCATGGAGTTATTGTCTATTCCGTGTTATTTAACATAATATAGATTATGCGAATCAATGATGTAGTAGCAAAGTTGTAATGTCCGCTCTGAGCTAAACTCACCATTGCTACGGAGTCTTTCCTGATTTTGCTCTCGAAGTGCGACAAAAATAAAAAACCGGTATTCGCCTGACTGACCTTGGATTCCGCCAAACCGCCCAGCAGAATGATGTCTCCATCTGCTACAGATACATCGATCTTCATTCTTTATGGCTCGTTTTCCCAATAATCAATATCCTGACCACGAAAATTTATAGCGCTGAATTTGTTAATTCCATTTATTGTCGATTTGGTTAAGTATTTGTTTGAATCAGGATATTCACATATCTCAGGGCTTTCCATTGTACTTATAGAAATATAACGTAACATTTCATCGGATGTATTGATAATTTGGTGTGGATATTTATCTCCCGGAGGTATGCAAATAACATCACCCTCTTTGATAGGAATCATGTCATCAGCGATACGAAGTGTTCCAGAGCCATTGATAACAATGAACATCTCCTCTTGTGAATGATGAAAATGATACGGTACTGCGCGTTTTCCCGCAGGAATACAGTCAATAGAAGCACCAAGCTTACAAGCCTGAGTGCCATCTGTCAGAGAAGCCCCTCTAGATGCATAAAGCGGATGACGTTCAACATTATCCAGTTCAATTTCATTTATGTTTTTGATTATAAAGTCATTCTTTGCTTTTTCGTCTATCACTGTTATTTCTCCAATTGGTGATTAGTTGTCCTTCATACATTCAGAGCTATCATGCTTTATTACTGATGGAGGATTCCACTACATGGCATTTTAACAGTGCTGGAAAAAATAAGTGGTTGTGAACACTGCATATAATGTGATCACAACCACGTTGTGCAATTTCAGGGATTTCAGGAATCCAAGGCTTTTGAAACCACATCTTTGAACTGAGTAAGTGAAGCTACACCAACCAGCACATCAACAGGTTTACCGTTCTTGAATACTACGGTTGTTGGAATACTGCGAATACCATAGCGTGCAGCAATGGAAGGTACATCATCAATGTTCACTTCCCCAAATGTCGCACTTTTGTTCATCTCGTCAGCCAGTTTCTCGTAAATAGGAGCAACCATGAGACAAGGACCACACCAAGGTGCCCAGAATCGGACAACAGAAATACCTGTATTTGGATTCACCACATCATCAAAGTTGTTTTCAACAAGCTCAATTAGATTACTCATCATTTCTCCACATAATGTCATTTACGCCTAAAAATCATTTTATTTCAGCTTGATAAATCAGTACTGAAGTTTGTCCGTTCAGGCTATCGTTGTTTTAAGCAACACAGTTCAGTTTTCAATTATTCTATTGAATATCAAAATAAGATCAACCACGATTGGTTTCAATTTTCCATTTTATTTATGAAAGATTTTGTAAGGTTACTAAGTAAACCCAATTTTAAACATCGAAATACAATCGGTTAGTTTGCATCGCCTACCCGTCGACAGAGCTAAAACAATTGTTATCGGGTTGCTATATGTTCCGCTGTATTGATATCGTCATTCATAAAAGTTCTGACAAGAGTACCAATCAGAATCTAAGAACACGTTATTAATGGTCGTGTAATTTTAACCTTGACTAATAGTAAATAACTTTTTTTACTATTATGGAAATTAACGATAATAACTCGTAGGAAGAGGATAATTATGATTGTTTTTGTGACAGGGGCGACCTCTGGTTTTGGTGAAGCGATTGCAAGAAGGTTTATCGAGAATGGCTCTGTAGTCATTGCTACAGGACGCCGTAAAGATAGGTTGGATAAGTTGAAACAAGAGTTAGGTGAAAAATTCCACCCCATCCAATTTGATGTAAGAGATCGCGTTGCAATTGAGCAAGCAATCCAACAGTTACCAGATACATTGCGCAATATTGATGTTCTTGTTAATAATGCAGGGCTGGCATTAGGTTTAGAGCCAGCTCATCAGGCTAATCCTGATGATTGGGATACTATGATTGATACCAATACTAAAGGATTAGTCAATATGACTCGCGCTCTTCTGCCTCATATGGTGCAACTCAATCGCGGACATATCATTAATATTGGTTCCATAGCAGCCAGCTGGCCCTATTCTGGTGGTAATGTATACGGGGCTACCAAAGCCTTTGTAAAACAGTTCAGCTTAGGATTACGGGCAGACTTACAAGGAAAGAAAATCAGGGTCACTGATATTGAGCCGGGACTTGTCGGTGGAACTGAGTTCTCTCAAGTTCGTTTTAAAGGTAATGATGAAAAAGTCGGTAAAACTTATGAAGGAGCGGATGCCCTAACCGCTGATGATGTTGCCGAAGCCGTTTTTTGGGTTGCTAACCTCCCTTCTCGTGTCAATATTAATACATTAGAGATGATGCCAGTTTGCCAATCATTTGCAGGATTAAGTGTACACCGAGATCAATAATCGTATTTTGATGAACTGTTAACTCTATCAATGTCACATTCCACCCAATGTAAGGTTTAATACAATATTTCTTGGGTGGCATCTGTAAATAGCCTAGTCTTTTAAATAACGTGGTTTTGCTAAATGTCACAATGAAAGAGGTTCAAACATGAGCGTCCATAGTTCTCTGATTGTTAATAGTTCTCTGATTATTAAAAGTGTTTCCGCCATCGCCCTGTTATTGTCACTTCTTTGGCAAGTGCCTGCATTTTCTGCTTCTAAGCCCTGCACAGATAGTACATGCGTAACTATCAATGGCGGCGGTGAGAATTCGATAAGCAAAGAAGAGGCTCGTCAAAGCAAAGAAGAGTGGAATGAACAGAGAAATTTACGTCATAAGATTAACAACCGTCGAGAGAAAGAATTTGATAAGTATGAGGTAGAAGTTGATAATCGTGAGGATTGCTTGAAAAGCGTTAACATTAGCGCTTATTGGGAACCAAACACGAAACGTTGTTTGGATATCAATACAGGTCAACCGATCAAACCTTGATAGACTCAACACCGACATCAGAATAAGGAGATGATGGTGAAAAAGATCCTACTGACTGGAGTTTTGTTTTTTGCTCTTTCTCCCTTTGCAGTTCAAGCGTCACAAAAGGTAGCTTGTGAAAATTTGAAAGCAGAGATTGCGCAGAAAATTATTAAAAATGGTGTTCAGGAATCGGATTTTAAGCTTGAAGTCATTCCTAATGAACAAGCTGTCACAGACAATGAGAAAATTGTTGGTCACTGTGATCTTGGCAAAAAAAAGATTGTCTATATCCGCCTTGCTAAATCAACTAGCACACCGATCAGTCATGCAGAACCTCAAAGGTAAAGACAAAAAGGGGAGCAAAATATGCTCCCTTTTTTTATTCGTCAAATGCTGATATTGCCGAAGCATCCAGATAACAAGATAAATCGCGTTCTTCAGGTCTTAAAAGATAAGGGATCTCACCTAGCTGCGGTGCAGGTATATGACGACGTAACCTATCCATCGTTTTAGCATAATGTGCCAATCCAGGATTAATACGGTTAGCAATCCACCCCATAAGGGGCACTCCGTCATTAATGATAGATTGCGCCGTCAGAATGGCATGATTAACACAACCAGCCTGAATTCCTACTACCAGAATCACGGGGAGTTTTTCTTGCACAACCCAATCAAAGTAAAACGTATCATCTTCAAGTAACATGCGCCAACCGCCATTACCTTCAATAATCACGCGATCAGCTTTATGACCTAAATTTCTCAAACTTTTTGTCATTTGAGTAAAATCAGCTCGGTTTCCTTCTTCGTAATTACTTGCCCAAATAACAGGATTGATTTCTTCATAATCCACTTGAATCGGTGAAGATGTCTGTATGATCAAGGCATCACGATTACGCATCCCCTCCGGTGTTTCTTTGGTTTCTGTCGCAATAGGTTTATATCCTACTGCGGTTGTTCCTTCACGATTAAAGATTTGCAGTAATGCGCGGGTAACAACTGTTTTACCAATGTTGGTATCCGTGCCTGTAACAAATAAGCGCGTTAACATAATTCATTTTTCCATGAGAACAGAATAGATAAACCAGTTACTCTTTTAGCGAGCAGGCTTAAAGTGTAGGAGATGTGTTTAAGATAGGGATTGCGTTAGCTCAATGTTTTGCCTGATGGGAGAACATTATCCTTGCATTAGTCCAAGAAGTAACTCGCCACTATAGAGGGATTGCTTAATTAACGCTGCCGCTGCTCGTGTGCCTGAATTAGCAAATTGAGTAGCAACAATATCAACCTGTCGGCTATAACCAGGCAGAGAACGCTGGGCGATTTGTTGCTGAATGGCAGGATATAGAATATGTTGTACATTGTTCAGCGGCGAACCAATCAGGATTTTTTCGGGATTAAAGATATTGACCATGATAGCCATAATGCGACCAATGCGTTCTCCTACATCATGGATGATTTCAGTTGCCAGAAGATCTTCTTTATTTGCAGCCTGACAAAGTAAATCAATCGTTAATGAGGAAGTGTTCAATAAAGAACAGGGGTGTTTTCCTGCAAGAGAACGTGTTTTCTTCAAGATGTTGTTAATACCTACGACGGTTTCAAGACAACCTATATTGCCACAGTAACAACGTTCACCATGAGGGTCGATTTGTGTATGCCCTATTTCGACGACACTATGGTTTCCTGCATGTAGCATTTGCCCTGCTGTCATAATCCCCGCCCCAACATTATCATCAATGACTAGCTGGATAAGGTTCTGGCAATTCTTCCCTGCTCCATATAAAGATTCTGCTATTGTCCATGCTGTTATGCCATGTTGCAGAAAGATTGGCAGCCCTGTGCGTTGGTGTAAAAATGATCCAAGTGGAATATCTTGAATATCATAGTACGGTGAACTATGAATTACCCCATTAGTCGGATCGACAATCGCATTCATAATAATGCTAATCGCTGTCAGGCGTTCCAGAATAGATTGATACCGAAAGAAGAAATCATCAATTTTATCAACGATACAATCTAAGAATGTTTGATTATGAAGTTCTGGGAGCGGTGATTCTTCTTCTGCTACAAGATTACAGCTTAAATCACGCAATCCAATGACTATACTAGCTTTGTTAAGACGGACACATAAGAACTGCCACCCTTCACTCGCTATTTTTAACCCAGTGGCAGGACGCCCGCGAAAACCAAGATCGGGAAATTCAGCTTCCTTCACTAAGTGAGAATCAATAAGCTCTCGTGTGATTTTGGTAATACTGGCGGGCGCCAATTGAGCTTTTTTAGAAAGTGCGATACGCGAGATAGGCCCATATTGATCAATTAGCCGATAAACCAAACCAACATTCGTCTGCTTAATCTGGTCAATATGACTTGGTTGAATATCAACACTCACCCCGCCTCCCGCTATTTAATTTGCTCAGCTAAATAATTAATGATGATTATGTCGCTGTTTAAATTAGAAGATATCCGTTTGGAGTAGAAATGTGATCTTTCACACGAACTTACCTTGATATATTGATTATTACTTTCAATTAACACTTTTCATTCAGGATATTAGAGAACAACAGATCAGTTAACCGATTTGCCGCAGGACTGTTATTGCGATTTATACGTTTAACTAACCAAACTTCCGAATATGTGGGATTGTTTACTAAAGGCAAATATTGGACACCATCCAGTTTCATTCGAGTAAATGATTCGGTAACGATGCTTATCCCCAATCCTGCTGCCACCAATCCCAGTATTGTCATTGCTTCCCCTGCTTCTTGCGAAATCATCGGAGTCACCCCAGCGTTCGCCAACAAGGAGATAATCTCATCGTATAATGCTGTTCCTACATCGCGTTCAAAAAACACCAACGGATAACCGGATAACATCGATAAATCCACGCCTTTATCAGCGTACTTCAATAAAGGATGCCCATCATATACCGCCAAGACAAAACGCTCACGAAAGAGTAAGTGATGTTTCAGGTTATCTGGTAATAACGTATTACGCATGATCCCTATATCAATCCTGCCTGTCTGCAAAGGCGCTATTTGTTGTTTGGTATTCATTTGATGCATGTGGATAGCCACCTCAGGATAACGCTCACGGAACTGGCGTAAACTTAGTGCCACTTTATGCATAAAAGGGGTGGTGGACGTAAAACCAATGGATATCTCCCCTAATTCACCCTGCTGCATTCGGGCAGCTCTGATAGCGGCTGCATCAACTTGGGCAATAACCTGATACGCCTCCTGAAGAAACATTTGTCCGGCGGGTGTCAGGCAGACATTTCTATTATTGCGCTCCAGTAATTTGGCATTTATATTCGCTTCAAGAGCCTGAATCTGCTGGCTGAGCGGCGGTTGAGATATATTTAATCGCTCTGCTGCGTGCCCAAAATGTAGTTCTTCTGCCACAGCAATAAAATAACGTAAGTGCCTAAGCTCAATATTGGTAGCCATCGTTTATCATCCTATTGATACTTTTTAAATATCATTTTTAATGATTAATATATTAGACAATAATTTCACGAATTCCTATTCTTGATCTGAATCAAGTTGTTAACGCTTTTTTTACATAGATAAGGAAATAACGTGAGTATAAGCCAAAGCGTCAGTGAAAAATCAGCAATCTCTGACGTTGAAAGAGATGTTGAAAACACGGTTAACCAAAAGAACAAAAGCAAACAGCAACTTATTCAACGTGAAGATGCCGTATACCTCCGGGTAACCCTATCATTTTTCGCTGCTGGACTGGCAACTTTTGCATTAGTCTACTTTGTTCAACCAATACTGCCTATTTTGTCAAAAGAATTTAACATTTCACCAGCCAATAGTAGTTTAGCCCTATCGCTTTCTACCGGGATGCTATCCATAGGATTATTGATAACAGGCCCTCTATCTGATGCAATCGGCCGAAAAAACATCATGGTAGTATCACTTATCGCCGCAGGTCTTTTTACGCTCTTGAGTTCTGTGGTAACAAGCTGGCATGGGATTTTATTTATCCGCGCCCTTCTGGGGCTATCATTAAGTGGCATTGCAGCTGTTGGAATGACCTATCTGAGTGAAGAGATTCATCCTAGTTATGTTGCCTTATCTATCGGGCTTTACATCAGTGGGAATTCAATGGGTGGGATGAGTGGTCGCTTAATTGCCGGAGTCGTCGCAGATCACTTTTCATGGCGAGTCATTGCCATTTTATTAGGTAGTTTTGCTTTAGTCTCCGCCATCGCTTTTTGGAAGATGCTGCCGGAATCCAGACACTTTAAACCCAGCTCATTAAAACCTAAGGCGTTAC
This sequence comes from Xenorhabdus littoralis, assembly GCF_033949345.1. Lineage (NCBI taxonomy): Bacteria > Pseudomonadati > Pseudomonadota > Gammaproteobacteria > Enterobacterales > Morganellaceae > Xenorhabdus > Xenorhabdus littoralis. The sequence continues at coordinate 14,024 of NZ_VCDP01000015.1, read as the reverse complement.
TAATCAATCTGAAATTACATTTTCGCGATCAGGGGCTGCCTCTGTTATTTGCTGAAGCTTTTTTGCTGATGGGAAGTTTTGTGACTGTGTTTAACTACATCGGTTACCGGTTATTAGAAGCACCTTATCATCTGAGCCCATCTATCGTTGGATTATTATCCATCGTTTTTTTAACAGGCACTTATAGCGCGATAAAAGCAGGCTCACTAACGAATAAGTATGGACGGGGAAAAGTATTATTAGCTGCAATCAGCACTATGTTCATTGGTTGCGCTATCACCGTATTTTCTCATATCTGGGTCGTTATGCTCGGGATTGTGATACTAACAATGGGTTTCTTTGCCTCCCATGCGGTTGCCAGTGGATGGATAGGACAGAGAGCTAAACGAGCAAAAGCTCAGGCTTCATCAATTTATTTATTCTGTTACTACTCTGGATCAAGTATAGCTGGAACATTAGGTGGTATATTCTGGTTCCATTTTAAATGGAATGGTGTTGCAATATTTATCTTACTCTTGACCGCTATTGGCATTTATTTAGGCTTTAAACTCAATAAATTAGATAAATGATGAATTAATTACCGGCACATGTTCATGGATGCCGGTAATTTTTCAAACAATTCATTGTGGAAACTCTGTTTATTTTTTAATAAGTTGTTTCAATAACACGTTTGGACAGGCAATGTGATAATGTTTGCTAAATGTCCGTCAGTGATTTCAATGTTCCCTTCTTTTTTCAACAAAAATAATATGCGTTGTATACTACTTCGTGAAAGTGTGCATCGTTGCTCTACATATTTTATTACAGTAATATTCTCACGAAACTCATCAGGTAAAGTCATTAATCGAGATAATAGGCTGCATACAATTTCGTTTGAACTATGACGAAAGATACTGATGTCTCTTGCGTAAAAAAAAGCGATTTTATATGAAATTATTCTCATCCATTCTCTATATAGATCATGTTTCTTTATCGCACTCAAAGCATTAACTCTGGAAACCTGATAAATCTTACAATGTGGACCTAATTCAATTGAATAATAAATTTCCGAACCTGAGTAGAAAGATAAGCCAATGATGTAAGGTGAAAATGATGTCGCAATAACCAAACCATCATTTACTCTGCGCACGTTGATATAACCTTGTTCTAATAAAAAAATTTTCGCGAATTCTTTTTCAACTCTAATCAATGTTCCTTGTGTCGGTAAATCGGATGTTATTGATTCTGAATATGGCAATAATGCATCTATCACTTTTTTAAAAGAGTCTACGGGTTTGATCAATTTTTTCATATTTAACGACCCTAATTCATCACCCCATTCCACCAATAAATAATAAAAACCGGGGAAATAAGTGAAAGATTTTCTTATAGTTAACTTTTCCGTTTAATTTATAATTAACAGATTAGTAATCTGTTAGTTTTTATCACAATACCGAAATACTCTGCAATAGACGTTCTTTTTTTCTATGTTCGTTGTTGAATATTTGTTTTATTTTATGTGGATGTTGGCACTTTTTTTATTTATACTAATCAGTATGTTGTAACTAACAAATTCAATGGAACTAAGGATGAGTAAATATATTTCAATAGAATCACTTACAACTTGTTTCAAAAAACAAGAAGAAAAACTATCTGAGTTGATTGGATTGTTAATGACCTATTCACTCATTGATGCGCAGGTATTTGAATTACCTAAAATAGAAAAAGGAGAAGAACATGAACAGATAAACGAAATTGTAGTTAACCTTCGGCAAGGGTACGAAGCCCTCAATTTGGGTCTGCACTTTTATCAAAAGCTATTCATACATCACAATAACCCTAATATTAGTAGCAAAGCGGCAAGCAGGCTTCCTGGTGCTCTATGTTTTTCTGTCAGCCACCAGCAATATAAAGAAGCTATGAACTTAATCAGTGAGGTGAACCAACTAAAAACTGAACTAGAAAATATCGTTACTAAAGAATCGGGGATCAGTAAAGAACAACGATTTGAATTTGTTCATGATCATTTACGAGGCTTAATCACCCTGAATGCCTATCGCACAATTACCCCCCTACTCAACCCTGATTCCATCAACTTTGGTTGGGCCAATAAGAACATTATAAACAAAGTTACCAAGCAGCAAATTCTGGAGCGCCTGGAGAAAAGTTATAATGCTGGACGTTCGGTTCCTCCTTACTCGAGTGAACAATGGGCAGCATTGGTGGCATTAGAAATCACAGATATCAAAAAACTACCTGATGATGCGGTACTGAAAATCAAACGACCTGTAAAAGTTCAGCCTATTACCCGTGTATGGTATTCAGAAATACAGAAGCAAGTTCAATATGCTTGTCCGCTCCCCCTCATTGTTTTCTATACAGAAAATATATATACAGAAAATAGTGAAATAAAGCCAAAAATTGGCACACTACCTAACTATGATGCCAATGCCATTAAACACAGATATAAGCCCAAAGCTAAACCGCTTGAGCTGGTCATTCCTCGTTTGCATCTTTATAGAGAAATTTAAGACATAAAAAACCGGAGTAAATGTTCTCCGGTTTTTTAAATTTAATGACGTAGATGAGCCATTAATCAGTAAGCATTATTTCATGCTACCAACCATGTCTTCTGGGCGTACCCACTCATCAAATTCAGCTTCGGTTAAATATCCCAACTGCATGGCTGACTGTTTCAGGGTTAAACCCTCTTTGTGAGCCTTTTTAGCAATCTCAGCAGATTTATCATAGCCAATATGAGTATTCAATGCGGTTACCAGCATCAGAGATTCATTCAGCAATTGGGTTATGCGGTCGTGGTTAGGTTCAATACCAACAGCACAATGCTCATTGAAGCTACGCATACCATCCGCCAGCAGGCGAACAGATTGCAGGAAGTTATCAATCACCATCGGCCGGAAAACATTCAGCTCGAAGTTACCGGATGCGCCACCAATGTTGATAGCCACATCGTTACCCATAATCTGAGCACATAACATGGTCATCGCTTCACATTGAGTAGGGTTGACTTTACCCGGCATGATTGAGCTGCCTGGCTCATTTTCAGGAATGGAAATTTCGCCAATGCCACAACGAGGACCTGAAGCCAGCCAACGAACGTCATTAGCGATTTTCATCAGGGATGAAGCCAAACCTTTCAGTGCGCCGTGTGAATGAACAAGTGCATCACAAGTAGCCAGCGCTTCAAATTTATTTGGTGCGGTGACAAAAGGCTGACCGGATAATTCAGCAATTTTTTTCGCAACGCGGACAGCATATTCCGGATGAGTATTCAGACCTGTTCCTACTGCTGTACCACCTAAAGCCAATTCACACACGTGAGGAACGCTATCTTCAATGTGTTTCAGGCTATGAGTCAACATCGCTGCCCAGCCGGAAACTTCCTGACCTAATGTCAGAGGTGTCGCATCTTGTAAATGAGTACGGCCGATTTTTACGATGTTCTTAAATGCTTCTGCTTTATCTGCCAGTGTTTTTTGCAGTATTTTCAACTCTGGTAACAGATGTTCACGCACTGCGATAACAGCCGCAACATGCATGGCGGTTGGGAAGACATCATTGGAACTTTGACTTTTGTTAACGTCATCATTAGGGTGAATCAAACGTTCGTTACCCCTTTGACCGCCAAGGATCTCACTACCACGGTTCGCCAACACTTCATTCATGTTCATGTTGCTTTGCGTTCCCGAACCGGTCTGCCAGATAGCAAGCGGGAATTCTGTTGGGTGTTTACCTTCCAACACCTCTTTCGCCGCAGCGATAATTGCGTCACCACGTTCTTTAGGCAGGAGGCCCAGATCCATGTTGACGCTAGCGGCTGCTTGTTTAGTCAATGCAAGAGCATGAATCAGCGCAACAGGCATTTTTTCCTGAGAAATGCGGAAATGCTCCAGTGAACGCTGAGTTTGCGCTCCCCATAATTGGTCAGCAGGTACTTCGATAGGTCCCATTGAGTCTTTTTCAATGCGAATGGCTGCCATTACTATCTCCTTAGCACACAGAATAATTGAATACGCCGGAACAAACTTTGCAGATAAATTAGTCGGCATCTCTTTATAATGCCATAAATTCATTATCGATAATGCGACCTGATCGCGTTTATTGTATTGTTGTCATATAAATAAATTTATTTTTTATCACAGGAAATTCCGCCATGCTGAAAATGACCAACAACATCCAACATTATGACTGGGGAAGCAAAACCGCCCTGACGGATATTTATGGCATAGAAAATCCTGATAATCAGCCAATGGCAGAACTTTGGATGGGAGCACATCCAAAATGCAGTTCACGGGTCACTGATCCGCAAACAGGTGAAACAATTACCCTGAACAATCTGATCGCCAAGGCGCCCGAAAAATACCTTGGGAAAAAAGTAGCTCATCAATTTCAACGATTGCCATTCCTGTTTAAAGTCTTATGCGCAGCTCAACCCCTTTCGATTCAGGTACATCCTGATAAAACATCCGCAGAGGCCGGATTCGCTAAAGAGAATGAACAAGGAATTCCCTTGGATTCAGCACAACGAAACTATAAAGACGATAATCACAAACCTGAGTTAGTGTATGCCCTGACTCCCTTTAAGGCTATGAATGCTTTCCGCCCTTTGTCAGATATTGCTCAATTGCTGAATTACGTTTCTGCCGCTCATCCCGATATTCAGACATTCCTCCAGCATCCAAACGAAAAAAATCTGGCGTTTCTTTTTGCCCAGTTATTGAATATGCAAGGTGAGCAGAAACGCTTAGCCATTGCTGTCTTAAAATCTGCACTAAACAGCCATCAGGGGGAACCGTGGGATACCATCAGAAAAATGACTGCTTTCTATCCCGATGATAATGGCCTGTTTTCACCTCTTCTGCTCAATGTAGTTGAACTGGAACCCGGTCAGGCGATGTTTTTGTATGCCCGCACACCTCACGCCTATCTTGAAGGCGTTGCTCTTGAGGTAATGGCCAATTCCGATAATGTGCTGCGAGCCGGTTTAACCAGTAAGCATATTGATGTACCAGAATTAATGTCTAATCTGGATTTTATTCCGAAATCTGTCGATACTTTGCTGACTGCGCCAAAACAAGAAAAAGATGCACTGAGCTACCCTGTTCCCATCAATGATTTTCGTTTTTCTGTTTATACTATCCAGGAACAGCCAATTACATTGGAAAATGCTTCCGCTTCTGTCCTGTTTTGTTTTGACGGTCAAGTGGTTATCAGTACTGATGAGCAGCAATTGAGATTATTCTCAGGTGAATCAATCTTTTTATCTGCTATAGAAAGAGCCGTAACTGTTCATGGCAATGGAAAAGTAGCTAAAGTATCTAATTAATTATTTTTAGATTCATAGAGTTATATCTATTTTCATCGGTTGTTAGTCACATTTTCAGTGAAAACTGATTAAAAATATTTTAGCTAGACTATACACTTAACAACCATTATTGACATAAATACAAAACGCATACCTCTACCATGTTATATGCGTTAAAAGGATGAGATTTCCACATGAAAAAATCGTTAGTCGCTGTAAGTGTTGTTGTTGCTCTCGGTGCTGTATGGACAGGCGCATCATGGTACACAGGTAAACAACTTGAAAATCGTTTGGATAATTTCATAAAAAGAGCAAACACTGAACTCACAAAAGCATTTCCTGAAAGTGGCATTGCATTGCAAGCAAAAGATTTCACACGAGGTATCTTCAGTTCTGATGTTCGTTTAATCCTGAACATCAAAGATGGTGTGAAAAATGCGGGTCTTCAGCCAAATGAAGAGGTTATTTTCAAGTCCACCATCGAACATGGTCCATTTCCGATTAGCAGCCTGAAGTCATTCAATCTTATGCCGAAGATGGCTTCTATCCATTCAGAACTCGAACAAAGCAATGCGCTGAAAGAACTGTTTGAGTTTACTCAAGGAAAATCGCTGTTTAACTTAGATACCAGAATCAGTTATAACCTTGATCTGTCTTCCAATATTAGTCTTATCCCCATTAATCACACAGAAACCAAAAAAAATGGTGAAAAACGAGTTCTGTCATTTTCTGGGGCAACAATTCAAGCCGATGTTAAACGTGATTTAAGTGCATTCTCATTTTCTGCTAAAAGTGATGAGTTGTCTTTCAGCGATCCGACCAAAAATGAATCCATTATCTTAAAAGATATTGATTTTACCGGAAACAATAAAAAAGGTAATTTCGATATCTATATCGGTGATCAGAGTTATAGCATTGGCGAAATCACCATGCAGGGAATTTCTGACGAACCAAATGTTGCTCTCAAAGGAATAAAAATCACGTCCGATATAGGAGAGAATAAAGATAACCTGGACATCAAAATCGCTTACAGCGTTGATGGCGTACAAATTAAAGACATCAATCTCGGTTCAGGTCAGTTAGTTCTGGGAATGGAAAAATTAGATGGTCAGTCTGTTCGCAAATTTACTCAGGCTTATAATGATGCGACAGCAAAAGCATTAGCTACAGATGAACCTTCTGATGTGGCTTCCTACGCTATTATGAATAACATTCATCTGCTCCTGAATAAAAACCCCCAATTCAGTATCGCTCCTTTGAGCTGGAAAAACAGCAAAGGTAAAAGCTCGGTAGATTTCAAACTTTCCTTGCAGAACATACCAGAAGAGAAAAACTCACTGGCCTTCATGGGGCCGGAAAAGATGATCCGCAATCTGGTTCAAGAATTATCACTGCGTGTTAGCTTGCCTAAAGCGATGTTAATAGAATCTATCGCACAAGCAGATGAGTTGGATGGCAAGGATAAAGCCACCGCAGAAGCCAAAGCAGAACAACAAGTTAATATGCTCACTCAACAAGGTATTAAATATAAGATCCTTACTGATGAAAACGGCATCATTGGCCTTAATCTTCACTACAACAATGACAAAGTGAAATTAAACAATAAGGAATCAAATCTGCATAAATTCCTGCTTGATAATGGTCTTATCGGTCCCTATGATGGTGAGCAAAATCAATCTGATGCTGCTGAACAGCCTGTTGCTGAATAAACAACCCGAACAAGTGATTTAATAACAATAATCACTACGAATAAATAGAACCTGAACCGGGTTCTATCATATTCTTGCCAGTCAACACGTTGACTGGCTTTTTTGTATATGTGAACTTGATAAGAAGGATAAAAAATGATTGATACACGGCTTCCATTGACCGATTTACACCGTCATCTTGACGGCAATATTCGTCCAGAAACCATTTTAGCCCTTGGGCGTCAACATAATATCCCACTCCCTGCTTATGAGTTGGAAGTATTGCGTCCTCATGTTCAGATTATTGAAAACGAACCCAACCTTGTTAGCTTTCTCCAGAAACTAGACTGGGGAGTCGCTGTTCTGGCTGATCTGGATGCCTGCCGCAGAGTCGCCATTGAAAACGTTGAAGATGCTATCAATGCAGGCCTTGATTATGCTGAATTGCGTTTCTCTCCTTACTATATGGCGATGAAACACCAATTGCCTGTCGAAGGCGTCGTAGAAGCTGTGATTGATGGCATCCACTCTGCAAGCCAGCAACATGACATTCAAATCCGCTTAATTGGCATCCTGAGCAGAACATTTGGAGAAAAAGCCTGTTCTCAGGAACTGGCTGGCCTTCTCGCTCATAAGCAACATATCACAGCATTAGATCTGGCGGGTGATGAACTGGGTTTCCCCGGGCATCTTTTTGAACAACATTTTATCCATGCGCGTGATACAGGCTGGAATATTAGCGTACATGCCGGTGAAGCTGCAGGTTCAGAGAGTATCTGGCATGCCATTCGTGAATTAGGTGCAACCCGTATTGGTCATGGAGTTAAAGCTATAACAGACCCGGCTCTGATGGATTATTTAGCTGAACACAATATTGGTATTGAATCCTGTCTGACGTCAAACCTGCAAACCAGTACCGTCAGCTCCTTGCAGGATCATCCCCTGAAAAAATACCTTGAGCACGGTATTCTGGCATCAATCAATACTGATGACCCGGCAGTAGAAGGTATTGAAATCCGCCATGAATATAATGTTGCTGCACCAGCAGCAGGACTGTCGCCAGAACAAATTCGGCAGGCGCAGATTAACGGATTGACAACAGCATTCCTCAGCGAAGCAGAGAAGCAAGCACTGAAAGATAAAGTTGCAAAGCGCTAAGAAGTCCTGTTTGTAACAAGTTTATAAAAAATAAGTCATAAGGGCAGAAATTAATCTGCCTTTTTAGGTTTCAGCATTACTGTGCCTTGATTCATCGGCTGTTTCCTTTTTCAAACGCTGCGCATAACGCTGAGCAAGAACAGCACAAACCATCAATTGGATCTGATGGAAAATCATCAACGGCAACAGCATTATGCCCACCATTGAGGCGGGAAATAACACATTAGCCATTGGTACACCATTTGCTAGGCTCTTCTTCGAGCCACAAAATACAATAGTAATTTCGTCTTCTTTGCCAAATCCAAGCAAACGAGAGCTGTATACATTAATGACCAATACTATGGCTAATAAAATACAGCACACAATACCGATCATAAGCAGTGAATATGCATCAATTTTATGCCAGATACCTTCCACTACGGCTTCACTGAATGCAACATACACCACCAGCAAAATAGAAGAACGGTCAGTCATATTGACCAGCTTTTTATGCTTTTCTACCCAAGCGGCAATCAGGGGACGGGATAAGTGCCCGAGAATAAAAGGCACCATCAATTGTAAGATAATATCTTTTATCGCTTTCCATGTATCTGTATGCGCGCCCCCTTCAAGGTTCTGAATCAAAAAACCAATCAATAGTGGAGAGAGAAACACACCTAATAAACTAGAAGCAGAAGCGCTGCATATTGCCGCAGCAACATTACCACCCGCGACAGAAGTAAAAGCAATTGCAGACTGCACCGTGGCAGGTAAAGCACAAAGATAAAGGAAACCCATATAGACAGTAGGAGACATCCATTCAGGCACAATAAAATGCAATCCCATTCCCAGAATCGGAAATAAGACAAAGGTGCTGATAAAGATCACTAAATGCAGCCGCCAGTGTCCTATACCTGCCAAAATGGCATTACGGGATAACTTCGCGCCATGCATAAAAAACAATAGTGCAATGGCTGCCGTAGTTAAGTGCTGAAACCCTATTTTAGCGTCGCCTTCACAAGGAAAAAACGATGCAATAATGACCACTGTAATCAGTATTACCAAAAAAGGGTCGATTCTTAATTTCTGCAACAGATTCATCAAAAGCGTTTCCTTTGTCTTACCAGTCCGACCGGATCAATTAATCGATCAAGATTGCACGTTGCTCTTTCGCCGATTTTTCGCCGGCTTCAATGAGCTTCATGATTAAAATGGCTTCACTGGCTGTCACAGGGTTCGGTTTTCCAAACAGTATTGCATCACGGATAGCTGCATAATAAGCACCATAGTTGCCCGGCAGAGTGGGAATAACTTGCGTAATCAGGTCATCACCTTGTGACAACGTCACAGAACCATCACGGGCATCATATCCCCAATCTGCTTGTGGTAGCCTTTCACCCGCTTTCAGGCATTCTTCCTGTGGGTCCAGACCATACTTAACGTAGCTACCTGCCATACCGTGCAGTGTATAAATTGGAGATTCTGCTGCCGCGAGCATTGTTGCATGCAGCACGACTTTCAAATCCGGGTAGCTTAGCTGAGCATGGAAATAATCCGCCGTTTCTGCATCCGGGCGTATCATGCCTAAATCCGCCGTGATAGCTTGCGGTTTACCGAAAAGTTGAACAGCCTGATCCAATAAATGTGGTGCTAAATCATACCAAATGCCGCTACCCGCACCTGCGGATTCTCTCCAGCGCTGCCGAACCGCCGGACGGTAGCGATCAAAATGGGATTCATAATATTTCAGATCTCCCAATTTATTTTCTTTTATGAGAGATTTCACTGTCAAAAAACCTGAATCCCAGCGACGATTATGGAATACAGACAGTAACAAATTAGCGTCTTCTGCTTGTTTCTTCAGTGATTCTGCTTGTTCAACTGTAATAGTAAAAGGTTTATCAACGACAACATGTTTACCCGCTGCCAGCGCTTTTTGTGCCAGTGGATAATGAGTATCATTAGGTGTCGGGATCACAATCAGATCAATGTCAGGGTTACTGAATAAAGCTTCCGGCGAGGAAACGACTGATATCGCAGGCCAATCTTTTTTGACTTTATCTGCATCACTGCTGGAGATAGCAACCAATTCAACATTAGGTGTCCCTGCAATTAAGGGAGCATGAAATGTCTTACTTGCATAACCATAACCTACCAAACCCACTTTTAAAAAATCACTCATAGCTGCCTCTGGAAAATGATCGTAATACCGCTCATTAAGTAACAAGACATCAGAAAATATCATCACCTATCACACGTTAGCAAATAATCCCTGTTCCTGTGCTACTATCTCTTTTCTTTATCAAAACTCTCATATGGAATGAAGATTATCTATGCATCAATCCAATGATTATCACCGTATTAACGGTTGGCTATTTGCACCTGTCGCCTATCTCATCATGACATTAATTGCAGCCAGTTTGATGCTTCTGCTATATGCCATGATGTTTATCTACAATAATGAGGCTATTCACCAAATCGGTGGTAACTTTACCGCTATGTGGTATGTCTCCGTATTTTCCACAGTAATGATGTGGTTTTTCACTGTCTGGGTATTGAAACTGCTTTTTATTCGTTCAAAACGTTTCCCGCGTATTTTTATTATTTGGTTGATGGTTTCTGTTTTGATTGCGATAAAGACTTTCGCCTTCTCTCCCATTACTGATGATATGGCAACACGATCCCTATTATGGTCATTATTGGCCGCTGCCATTTTTGTTCCTTATATTAAGCGTTCTTATCGAGTAAAAATGACTTTCACACAAGATCGATAACATACCCCAACATTGATTGTTATCATTGTCCCCACTTGCCTCTCCGCAAGGAGGGGAATTTCTACTCAGACTATAAGCAATATTTCATCTTCCATATTATTTTCAGGTATAGCAATGACTGAATACCTTCTCTTATTTATTGGCACAGTTCTGGTCAATAACTTTGTGTTAGTAAAATTTCTGGGTCTATGTCCTTTTATGGGCGTATCCAAAAAACTCGAAACTGCCATCGGCATGGGGCTGGCAACAACATTTGTTCTCACTCTGGCCTCTATCAGCTCATGGCTGATAAATACCTTTATTCTCGTTCCGCTCGATCTGATTTATCTGCGGACTCTAAGTTTCATTTTGGTCATTGCCGTTGTCGTTCAATTTACTGAACTGGCAGTTCGCAAAACCAGCCCGACACTTTATCGACTCTTAGGGATCTTCCTGCCACTGATAACAACCAACTGTGCTGTACTTGGTGTTGCTCTGTTGAATGTCAATCTATCTCACGGCTTCCTGCAATCTGCCGTGTATGGCTTCAGTGCCGCAGCAGGATTTTCCCTTGTGATGGTGCTGTTTGCCGCCATTCGTGAACGCTTGGCTGTTGCCAATATTCCTGCCCCTTTTCGTGGTTCATCGATAGGGCTTATTACAGCGGGGTTAATGTCTCTCGCATTTATGGGCTTTAGTGGTTTGGTGAAATTCTGATGATGTCATTATGGATTGCTATTGGCGTATTAAGTCTACTCGGGTTAGGTTTCGGCTTAATTCTGGGTTTTGCTGCCCGCCGTTTTAAAATAGAAGAAGATCCGATTGTTGAGAAAATCGATAACCTCTTACCCCAAAGTCAATGTGGGCAATGTAGCTATCCTGGTTGTCGGCCTTATGCAGAAGCAGTCGCCAATAATGGCGAAATGATTAACAAATGTGCTCCCGGAGGGGAGCAAGTTATGCTCAAAATGTCCGAGTTGCTGGGCGTTGATCCACAACCTTTGGATGGTGATGAGAGCGTACAAAATCCTGCCAGAAAAGTTGCTTTCATTGACGAAGAAAACTGCATAGGCTGTACTAAGTGCATTCAAGCATGCCCGGTTGATGCCATCATCGGTGCGAATCGCGCCATGCATACCGTTGTTGAAGATCTCTGCACAGGTTGCGATTTGTGCGTCGCACCTTGCCCAACAGATTGTATTGTTATGATCCCAGTTGCTACCACTACTTCAAATTGGAAATGGGATTTAAACACCATTCCGGTTAAAAATATTCCTGTTACACCTGAATCCACGCTATTCCCTGCTATTAAGCCTGTTGAGGTTAAAATTAATGTTTAATCTGTTCAACTTGCTCAATAAGAATAAAATCTGGGATTTTGATGGTGGCATCCATCCACCGGAAATGAAATTACAATCCAGCGGTACTCCGCTGCGTTACGCACCATTGCCGGATGAATTAATCATTCCCCTACAGCAACATTTAGGACCAGAAGGTGAATTGCTGGTCAAAGTGGGTGAAAAGGTATTAAAAGGTCAGCCATTGACATTTGGTACAGGTCGGACTGTGCCTGTTCATGCCTCCACCTCAGGCACGATTACCGCAATCGAGCCTTGCGTTACCGCACATCCTTCCGGGCTGAAAGAACTATGCGTTCGGCTGCAACCGGATGGCGAAGATCAATGGTGCGAGCGCATCCAGTCTACTGACTATAAGACACTTGATGCCAAAAGCCTGTTACAGCGTATTCAACAAGCCGGTATTGCGGGGTTGGGTGGTGCAGGCTTTCCCACAGTGACAAAACTCCGGGGTGGCCAACACAATCTCAGAACGCTCATCATCAATGCAGCAGAATGTGAGCCTTATATCACAGCTGATGATCGTCTGATGCAGGAACACGCAAGCGAAGTTATCGAAGGCATCCGTATTTTGATGCACCTGCTCAAACCAAAACAAGTGTTGATTGGTATTGAAGATAACAAACCTGACGCGGCTGATGCACTGAATACGGCAATTGAAGGAGATAAAACGATTATTGTGCGGGTTATTCCCACAAAATATCCTTCTGGCGGTGCAAAGCAACTTACCAAGATCTTAACAGGGAAAGAAGTTCCCTCTGGCGGACGTTCTTCCGATATCGGGGTTCTCATGCAGAATGTCGGTACAGTGGTCGCCATCAAACGCGCCATTATAGACGGAGAACCCTTAATCGAACGCGTCGTAACGTTGACAGGAGAAGCAGTAACTTCACCCGGAAACTTTTGGGCGCGTCTAGGAACTCCTGTTAATTTCCTGTTACAACAGGCTGGATTCAAACCCAAAGCAGAACAAATGGTTATTATGGGCGGCCCATTAATGGGTTTTACCCTGCCTGATCTCAATGTACCAACCGTCAAAATCAGTAACTGCATTCTTGCTCCTTCAACACAGGAAATGGAACCTAAAGAGATTGAGGAAGCCTGTATCCGTTGTGGTTTATGTGTCGAAGCATGCCCTGCCGGATTGCTCCCCCAACAACTCTATTGGTTCAGTCGAGGGCAAGAACATGAAAAAGCTAAAAAACATCATTTATTCGACTGTATTGAATGTGGTGCCTGCGCTTATGTGTGTCCGAGCAATATTCCTCTGGTTCAATACTATCGGCAGGAAAAAGCAGAAATACGGGCTATAGATTCAGAAACCCACCGCTCAGCCGAAGCCAAAGTACGCTTTGAAGCCAAACAAGCGCGTATGGAACGAGAAAAATCAGCTCGCGAAGAACGCCATAAGAAAGCCGCCGTTCAAGTTAATAATACTGATAAAGATACTGTACAGGCAGCCCTTTCTCGCATGAAGGAAAAACAGGTAAATGCCGGTGCAATTATCACAGTGCAAGCCGGGCAATCTCCTGATAATGCGGCGGCAATTGCGGCACGTAAGGCCAGAAAAGAACAGTTACGCGCTCGTCAGGCAGAAAAACAGGTTGTAACAAACGTAGAATCGGATACAGAAATATCAGGTGATAGTAACGATCCACGTAAAGCTGCTGTCGCGGCCGCAATTGCCCGTGCCAAAGCCAAGAAAGCTGCACAAAACCAACCTGAGCCTGTTCAGCAACCCGCAGAAGTGGCTGAACCAGAAGACGTTGATCCACGCAAAGCT
>NZ_VCDP01000014.1:0-3589 GCF_033949345.1 Xenorhabdus littoralis | reverse complement strand
GACTGGCGCATCAATTAATTACGCTGGGGGTAAAGCCGGATCAGCGGGTGGCGATTTGCGTATCACGGTCACCGGCCATGGTGGTGGGTGTGCTGGCGATACTAAAAGCCGGGGGAGCCTATGTGCCGCTGGACCCCGTTTATACGGGTGAACGTCTGGCCCATATTCTGATGGATGCTGCCCCGGCTATTGTGCTGGCGGATCACATCGGGCAGACAACATTGGGTGAGTCTGCTCTGGCATCACGGACGGTACTCGACCCGAATCTCTTGCCTGAGCAACCGGACAGTAACCCGCAGATAGCCGGACTGACGTCACGGCATCTGGCCTATGTAATTTACACCTCCGGTTCGACGGGGACGCCGAAGGGTGTGATGGTCGAACATCGTAATATCCTGCGTTTATTCGATGCGACAGAAGTCTGGTATCAGTTTAACCAGCAAGATATCTGGTGTCTGTTTCATTCCGTTGCTTTCGACTTCTCGGTATGGGAATTATGGGGAGCGTTACGCTACGGTGCCAAACTGGTTCTGGTACCGCATACGGTCGCCCGTTCGCCGCAGGAATTCCATCAATTTGTGTGCCAGCACGGGATCACTGTGTTGAATCAGACCCCAAGTGCTTTTAAAGCCTTTATTGCCAGTTATGCCGACAACCCATTGCCGGATCAGTTGAGATATATCATTTTTGGGGGAGAAGCCCTCGATCCCGGCATATTGCGGCCGTGGTATCACCTGCGTGGCGAGACATCGCCTCGATTGGTGAACATGTATGGTATTACGGAGACGACCGTGCATGTGACTTATCGGGAGCTTAATCAGCTTGATGTGGAACAGATAACCAGTCCTGTTGGCAGGCGTATTCCGGATCTAACGTTGTATTTGCTGGATGATTATGGTCAGCCAGTGCCGCTGGGCGTTGTGGGAGAGCTGTATGTTGGTGGTGCCGGCGTGGCACGGGGTTATCTGAACCGCCCTGAACTGACGGCGGAACGTTTTCTTGTTGATCCGTTCAGTGATACCTCAGATGCACGGATGTACCGTACCGGGGATTTGGCCCGTTATCTGCCGGACGGCAGTCTGGAGTTTCTGGGCCGTAATGACCAACAGGTCAAAATCCGCGGTTTCCGCATTGAACCGGGGGAAATTGAGGCCCGGCTGATAGAACACCCGGCGGTACGCGACTCTGTAGTGCTGGCGCTGGGAGAAGGACAGGACAAACAGCTGGTCGCTTATATCGTGGCGAAAGCGGAAGAGGGACTGGTAAACAGCCTGCGTACCCATCTGAGTACGGTTTTGCCGGATTATATGGTGCCGGCGGCGTTTGTACGTCTGGAGGCGTTTCCATTGACCCCGAACGGTAAGCTGGATCGCCGGGCGTTACCGGCCCCTGACAGCGAGGCGTTTGCCCGTCAGAGTTATGAAGCGCCAGAGGGAGAGACAGAAACTGCGTTGGCGGCGATTTGGCGTGACGTTCTGGGGATTGAACAAATCAGCCGGCACGACAATTTCTTTGCTTTGGGCGGTCATTCCCTGCTGGCAGTACGGGTGATGAACCGGATCGCCGTGTTGGGGGCTGAATTGCCGTTGATGGCATTGTTTAACGCTCCTTCTTTGGCTGCCCTTGCTGAGGCGATCCAGATCCGGATTAATACACAGGACAGCACAACCTTGCCTGCCATTATGCCCGTCTCCCGAGAGGGGCTATTGCCGCTGTCATTTGCTCAACAGCGCTTGTGGTTCCTCACCCAGTTTGAGGGCATCAGTGAAACATACCATATTCCGATGGCGATGCGTTTGCATGGAGCACTGGAGATAACAGCCTTGCAGCAGGCACTGAATGCCCTGTTTGCCCGTCATGAAGCGCTCCGCTCCGTCTTTGTTTCTGTTGACGGTCAGCCGCAGGTAAGGCTGCTGGCAGCAGACAGCGGGTTGCCGTTGTCTCAGCATGACCTGCGCGGGAACCCGGATGCTGAAACGGCACTTCAACGATTGTGCAGTGAGGCAGCGTCTGTGCCATTTGAGCTCAGCCGTGACCCGCTTATCCGGGCGGTGCTTATCCGGCTTACGGATGATGAATATCAGTTTCTGCTCATCCAGCATCATATTATTTCTGATGGATGGTCAGTCAATGTGCTGATACGGGAACTGAACGTGCTCTACACGGCGTGTCTGTCTGGGCAATCCGATCCTTTGCCGCCGCTGGCGATTCAGTATCCTGATTATGCGGCTTGGCAGCGCCAGTGGCTTACGGCTGAACGTATTCAGGTGCAGTCGGACTATTGGCGTAAGATGCTGGCTGACGCCCCGGTTCTGTTGGAGTTACCCACTGATCGGGCACGGCCGGCAGAGCAGTCGTTTGCCGGACAGGTTTTACCGATCAATCTGGATACCGAGTTAACGGGTGCCCTGAAACGCCTGAGCAGGCAGCAGGGCGTGACGTTATTTATGACCCTGTTATCCGCTTGGGCAATGGTCTTATCGCGCCTGTCTGGTCAGGCGGATATCATTATCGGGACTCCCAGTGCGGGTCGCAGTCGTCAGGAAGTGGAGCCGTTGATTGGGTTCTTTGTGAATACGCTGGCGTTGCGCATGGCAGTCTCGGGTGAGCAGACAGTGACAGAATTACTGACACAAGTCCGGCAAATAGCATTAGCGGCACAGGCGCATCAGGATTTGCCGTTTGAGCAGGTGGTGGAAATTGTGCAGCCGCCACGTCAGTTGGCGCATACCCCGCTGTTTCAGGTGATGTTTGCCTGGCAGAACAATGAGCGCACGGACTGGATACTGCCGGAACTGATCGTGTCACCGATCGAGCAAGCCCCGGATATAGTCAAATTTGATCTCGAATTGGACTTGTCTGAAGAGGGAGACAGAATTATCGGGTCCTTGCATTATGCTACGGCCCTGTTTGATCAAGCGACAATTGAACGGCATATCGATTATTTACACTTTGTGCTGCAAGCGATGGTGGCCGCCCCTCAACAGCGGATCGGAAAGATTGATATTCTCCCACCGGCAGAACGCAGGTTGTTGCTGGAAACCCGGAATGCAACCGAAACCGCGTATCCTGGTCAGTTATGTATTCATCAGTTATTTGAGCAACAGGTGAATAAGGCCCCGGAAGCCACTGCGTTGATATACGAAAACCAGACGCTCAGCTATACAGAATTAAATACCCGGGCCAATCGTCTTGCACATCAACTGATTGCGCTGGGAATAGAACCAGACCAACGGGTAGTTATTTGCGTGTCACGGTCATCGGCCATGGTGGTGGGGATACTGGCGGTATTGAAAGCCGGCGGTGCCTATGTGCCGCTGGACCCCGTCTATTCGAGTGAGCGTTTGGAGCTGAGTCTGATAGATGCTGCCCCGGCTATTGTGCTGGCGGATCATATCGGCCGGACAGCACTGGGTGAGCAGGCACTGGCATCGCGGACGGTGCTTGATCCGAATACCTGCGTTGACCAGCCGGACAGCAATCCGCAGATAGCCGGATTAACGTCACGGCATCTGGCCTATGTGATTTACACTTCCGGCTCAA
This sequence comes from Xenorhabdus littoralis, assembly GCF_033949345.1. Taxonomy (NCBI): domain Bacteria; kingdom Pseudomonadati; phylum Pseudomonadota; class Gammaproteobacteria; order Enterobacterales; family Morganellaceae; genus Xenorhabdus; species Xenorhabdus littoralis. Next base: position 46 of record NZ_VCDP01000014.1, on the reverse strand, counting down.
CCGGGACGCCGAAAGGCGTGATGGTGGAGCATCGGGGGGTGGTGAA
>NZ_VCDP01000013.1:0-5829 GCF_033949345.1 Xenorhabdus littoralis | reverse complement strand
CGGACAATCCGCGTCTGAGCAACCGGGCACTCGGTATTGAGGATATGAACCGCAAGGGCACAAAGGCTGCGCTGACACCGACAGCGTTCAGAGAAATTTTTCAGCAGGTCGAGCAAAAAGACCGGGGCGTGGCTGCGGTGATGCAACTGGCGTATGTGCTGGGATTGCGCACCAAAGAAGCGGTGGAAGCTTACAAATCCTTAGCCACCTGGAAAAAAGCGCTGGAGAACGGTCATACGTCCGTGCGGGTGGTGTTTGGCACTAAAGGCGGGCGGCCGAGGCAGACGGTCATTCTGGATCGGGAAGCGCTGCAATATGCTATTACCTATGCCGAGCGCGAACAGGCAGGGCGTAGCGGCAGATTGATTGATAAGCCCACTATTCACCAGGCGATAGACCGTTACCGTTACGTGGTCAGACGTGCTGGACTGGTGGGGAAGCAAGCGCCGCACAGTATGCGTTACCATTTTGCTCAGCAATCCGGCGCGCATTACAAAGCACAGGGTTTCAGTGACCGGGAAGTGCTGGCACTGGTGTCGATGGATTTAGGGCATGGAGATGGGCGTGGGCGTTATATCCGACAGGTGTATTACCAGGATATTGAGAGTGAATAAGTGCATCACGCTTCTGACATTATTTTCAGTATTTCTCATGCTGATACGTTCGGGTTGACCGCGACAGCCATCGTGTTGACGCGTATCGCGAGGCCGGATGAATCGAATAATGAGGCGTTCCGGTTCAGCGCTCTGCGGGAATATGCGCTGCGCCAGGCTACAGCGGCGTTCTCCAGGCAGATGCTTACGGCGGGTATGCCATGGCAAGGGAACTGAAAGTCAGTAAATTTGGTGATGAGGTGGCATCAGAAGCCAAAGAAAAAAACAAACAGATTCGCTACCTCCAGTACAAGGGGTTTTCGATGGACATGATATTTGAGGCGTTAAGCTGATCATGGTTTGCTGTCAGAGCGCCATCCGAGACAAATGTCGTCATATTGTAGCTTCGCTCCCATATAAACCACGTGATATTTACAGTCCCATCTCGTATGACTTAAGCTCTGATAGTCTCTCATCACGAATCCTCATCTCTTGGCGGAGATTTCAGATTCGCGCGACTGACTTAAAGGTCAAACCTTTCGGAGTCCCCCGGCAAAGCCGGGGAGTTACCGTATTTAATTAATGCGATTTAATAGGGGGAATATCCTCCATCTTTTCACTCACCGTAAACCGGCGGTTAGTGGACCAGGATGATGTCTTTCCGTCAAATGTCTGTCTTGCCGAAATTGAATACGGCCCTACAGGTAATGTAACCAGCGTTGATGACCAATGACCTCTGGCATCCGCATTCGCACTCCCCAGTATCGTTCCTGGGTTATTGCTTTTCACAATGACGACCGAGGCGCCCGGCAGCGCCGTACCGCTGATTTCCGGTGTTCTTCCTGTGGTAGCATTTTCTTCAGGCGAAACGATGCCAACCGGATCAACAGAAAGTGACTCAACGGAGAATGGGGTATTTCCAGACCATGATGACGTTTTACCATCAAAGGTTTGTCGCACCGCAACCGAGAAGTTCCCCACAGGCAATCGCGATGACATCACCTGCCAAAGACCTTTCGCATCCGCCACGGTTCTGCCAACGACATAATCCGGGTTGAAACTTTTGACAACTACCACTTCCGCGCCCGGGATTGCATCTTTCCCTACAAAAATAGGGAGCTGCGTCGTTTTTGAATTTTTTTCCGGAATGACCAGTGACGGCGCGTTCAATGACAAAGGCACAACAACGAAAGGCTGATTAGCTGACCATGAAGATAGTACAGATCCCATGGTTTGCCTTGCCGATACGGAATAATTACCCTCCGGCAGTGATATATTGGATAGTACACTCCATACTCCATTGCTGCCTGCCTTTGTTGTTGCCAGCACTGTTTGTGGGGAGTGACTTTTAACAACGGTGATACCAGCGCCTGGGGCAGCTGTTCCAGAGAACAGCGGCTTATAAGTTACCGGGGCATTTTTTTCAGGGCTGCTGATATGTGGTGCTTCCAGACTTGCTGTACAGCCAGGCAATATTTCTCCATTCAATGCCACGGAGACGACAGCCTCCTGAGAATTGGCACTGCAAACGTGCACCCTGATACCGCTACTATCCTGGAGTGTTTTCCCCGGACGCAGTTGAGGATTTTTTAATGAAGTATCCTCTGATGTCGCATTGACAAGGCTGGATTTAACGCTGCCACCGATGCTTGAGTAACGTAACCAAACGCCGCCGGGTGTATTGTCATCCCCTTTATCCCGGTATTCCAGAGTTAAATAACGATTTTGTTGTGGAAGCTTGATGTAATAAAGTTGTGGGCCATCTTTTCCGAGGGAGCCTAATCCATAACGCCCTGATGTTGTAATCTCACTCAATGTTTTTCCCTCCTGCAACCATCCTGCAAAAGCACGCGTGACCGCAGGATATGGCGAACGTCCACCCCCGACAGGATCACCTGGGTCGGTGGTTGCTCTGACGCCACATCTATCGGGTGTTTCAACCGTATCTCCCTCTGTTGGGCAATTGATATACATATCTGGATGGCTGGTACCAAGATTATGACCAAATTCATGCAGCCAGACATGCGAACTCCCCCCCTGACCAAACAGCACAATATTTTGTCCCGGCGCACTCGCCAGTGCCCCCCCCTGACATTTAACAGCTACAAACAGGTAGTCATAATCGGAAGCAGGGATACCTTCTGCATCAGCGGCATTCCTAGCCCTGTTCAACATATCATTAAATGTACAGGAAGACGGTTTTTCTCCAAAATCAGGTATTAGCATATATCTCCCATTTGCTGTTTTCACTGGCTCGAGCAACAGCTTCCCTTGGGAACTGTCTTTGACGAACGAACGCAATGAATCTGGCGAGTCCGAAAAAACCTGTTGCCACTGAACATTCGGGTCTGTCGTCGATCCATCCGCCCACTTTCCAATGACCAGTAATACTTTTTTATTCCCGACTACGGGACGAATGGGTAATCCAGTTCCTCTACCAGCTATACCATTATCAGCATCAGACTGAGCAATAACCTCATCATTCACTGGATTATCGGGATTTAATTCCGTTGCAAACAGATTCATCGAGAACATCAATGATGATGTAATAAACGCAGCTAACTTTATATTCATTAATAAACCTCTTTAATTTCATTCCGAATTTCAGCGTTAGATTTTCAATTCTAAATAGCTGCTCGGAATAGTAGATCACTTTGCGGTAACTCAGTCCGGTTTATGCGATCTGAGCAATCGCTGAATCTCCCAAATCACCAGCCAATCCAAAGCTGGAACCTGACACTGTCTCAGTTGTGTATTTACTTTGAAGGGCGTCTGGATAATGTGATAACGTTATAATGGCTGAATTATCGTGACACAGAATACTGAACGCCCTCGGTTATAGCATTGATATATTTATTTTTTAGCACTTCCTCGGCGGCTTGCACATATCGCTGTAGCGTTATTAGTCATGCCCCAACCTTGCATTTTTATTTATTAATATTTTATGTGAAAAAGCAAATGCACCTGAAAATTGCAGGTCAATCAGATGCTGCTGTACTGGGTTAAAGCCTTCATCAATATGAGCATCTCCAACTGAAATTAAAAATGTTTCATCAGGCGATCTACTGGCATGTTCAGCAATTTTGTTAGCAAGATATTTGTTGACATACTCATCCCGCCACTGCCCGGAAAGAATATTTATCAAATCTCTTCCTGCTTCTTCCGCTGCACTTGTGGAACGAATAACCTCGTCAACATTGCTATTGAATTTATCAGCCAACTCACTTGCGTACTTTTTAATTTCTTCTGTGAAAGGTTTAGCTAACGCCTTTAAAGTATCTCGTTGTTTTTCATCCATGCTGGAAAAATCCCCCGCATTTTCCATAAGAGTATCAAACATTGATTTTGCCGAATTGGCGATCTCATGTTCCCAGGGTATGACCGTGGCTTTTGGTTTAGGGTTAGAACTGAAAAATGATTTCTTCATCAATTCCGCAGGCAATTCTCTATCTTGACCTGCTGTAGAGTTCTCGTCATATTTTTTCACATTATTCTTCCAGCCATCACTCGTAAACTCAACGTACAAGTTCAGCTTCTTATCTTCCAAAGAGCTCATTGCATCGGGGATATCTTTTGCGTATTTAAATGGGGGGGATGCATGACCATCACCAACAATGAATATTTTTGGTCTATTATTTGATGCCAGTGTCCCAAAATAGGCAGAATCCAACAGCATACTTTGTCCTGGGAGAACTAATTGCCATCCCTCATGATTTCTTTCACTATTTAATCCGGCCTTATCATACATAGTCACCGGATTATCCTGCACCATGCGATACAGATTCAGCCCGTCCACGGTCCCTGCCGGATCTGCACTCAGCCAGCGGCCCACCCACGGCTGATAGTACCGGTACCCGTAGTAGCACAGCCCCGTCGTATCCCGTTCTTTGCCCGAGTATCTGACGGTTTTGTAATCAGCCTCCACCGTGCTGCGCGCCGTCAGGATGGCCGTGCCTCCGTAGGGGTAGTATTCTTCCATACTGATAACATTCCCGTCGGTATCCAGCTCCAGACCGCTGCTGCCAACCAGATTGTCATAGCTGTAGCGCACCTGGTCGTTGCCGATGGTTGCTGGCCTGCCACTTTCCCAGTGCAACACCCGCACTTGTGCACGGCCCGCTTCACCCACCGTGATAACCTGCAGGCGCTCTTTCTCTGTTTCATCATTTTTTATCGTCCGCAACTCCAGCCTCGGCAGATACTGCACCCGCTGTGTCTGGACGCTACCGCCGGTTTTCTGCGTGCTGACCTTGATCAAGCGCTGGCTGTTGCCGTCGTAGCGATAACTTTCCCGGTCATTTGCTGCCCCCTCTCTCACTACCGGGCTGACGTTTAACAGTTCGTTTCGTGGGGTCCACATCAGCTGCTGCCCCGGCAGCAGCTGCGTCTGCTGTCCACCTGCCGTGAACAACGCCTCCACCTCTGCCGGTGTTGCCGCCAGTGGACTAAAAACGCCCCGATTGCTGCGGTCGCTGACCGTGATATGGGTGGTATACGTGTTCTTCGTCGCCGGGGCGCTGTGGCGTATCTGCGTCAGGTTGCCGGCGCAGTCATACGTGTAGATGCGGGTGTAGTGGGTATACGCGGAACTGTCGGTGGGAAGGGGAATGGCTGCTGAGGGTAAATGGCTACCCTGCTGACCGGCATTGGCCATCTCGCGCCCGGTGGCGCGGACCAACTGGTACAGGCTGTCATAGACATAGGTATTCTCCGGCACCACTTTCTGGTTGCGCCAGAACCGGGTCTCTTCAGCATCATTGCGCACACTGAGCACGTTGCCCACCGGGTCATACTGATAGCGCAGGTCCTGCAGTACCTTAGCACCGAGCTTATGAGTGGTCGGACGTTCCGTTTTTATCCCGACCAGGCGCTGGGTCTCCGGCTCGTAACTGTAGGTGGTCACCACACCATTACCGTGCTCCTCGCTCAGCTTCTGCCCAGCGGCCGAGTACGTCAGCGACCTCACGATAACCTGCTCCTGTCCGTTTTTCACCGTCAGCCAGCTACCCTTCAGCAGACCCGCCACGTCGTAAGCCACGCGCTGCAGGTTGCCTGCGGTATCTGTGGTGGTCAGTACCGAGCCCGTGGCATCAGCGGTGGTCAGGGTGGTGTGGGCCACCGTGTCCAGCAGGGCGCTCCAGGCGGAGGTGTCCTGGCCCTGCCAGTCGGCAACGGTACCCGTGTTATCAGCGCCCTTCAGCAAACGACGGGTGACCGACAGCGGAACACCGCTCAG
>NZ_VCDP01000012.1:0-10753 GCF_033949345.1 Xenorhabdus littoralis | reverse complement strand
TCCAGAATTCAGGTTAATAACTAAAAAAATCAGCTAGTCTTTTAACAGGCTGATTTTTTTTAGTCCCGTTATTGAGAAAAATAGATATCTATATTTATCATCAAAATTTGTCAGCAAACCGAAATAAACAAGTGCTATAAATGAACCGGAGCTAAGATCTATGATCACGCTTTGTAATAACTACATTACAAATCGCATCAATAACCTAAAGAATCGCATTCTCTTCATTTGTCCAATTCTTCCACAAACTCATCAAATATTGCATTAAATAACTCTCTATTTTCATTATAGTTTTCTAGCGCTTTGGCATCAGCTTTTTTAAGGATTAAAAAAGCAAGGAGCGGGGTGTTTTTTCAATCGCCGTCTACTCCGCAGCTTTTGTCGTTTCCGGCTGTTTCGGACTCTCCGGCAATGGTCCCGGTCTCATGATCTGGTTAAAGCTATCTTTAATTTGATTAACATCAACCGGTGCCTCACCTTTTGGTTGCACCAGAATAAAAGAGATTTCTTGAGACAGCATCTCTTTCAGTTTCTTATTCAGAAGCTGTGGTGTCAGGGAGGATAAAAATGCCTGCCTCAGTCGCTGGAATTGTTCAGGCGCGATGTCTATCACGTTATTTTGCTGTGATAACAGACGCTGATTAATCAAAATGTCGGTGTCTGTGCGGGCATACATGGCAAATAATTGCTGGAGCTGAGTCCGCTTTTGGGCATAAAGTTCATCAAATTGCGCCTGCGGCAGTCCGTTCTCACGCAATGATGACAATTGAGAAGCCAGATATAATGTGGATTCCATCAATTTGTCCGTAGGGGCATCCAGATTTAGTGAGCAGTTCGCACGCTGGTAAAGCACACGGCAATCCAGGCTCAGCTTCATGTCATCCTGCTTTTCCTTTAATCCCAATTGCAGGTAACGGTAAAGCGCTTCACGCGTCAGATCATTTAGCCAGTACTGAATCAGTGTCTGAGAATCGTTAATCGGCTGCCAATTCAGATTCCAGGCTAAAGATAAGCCATCTTGTTGAGCTTTATCACTCACTACGCCAATCGTTGCCGCTTTCAGTGGCATAAGTGTCGGAACCGGAACGGGTGTCTGCCGTTTACCTGCCAGTGGTGTGAATGCCTGATTTATTCGCTCTGAGAGTAATCGATTGTCAATATTCCCCGCGATGTACAATGTCATGGCATCCGGCGTGTACCATTGATGGTAAAAGTTTTCGATTTTCTTCATGTCAACAGGCTCAGATACCGCCATTCCGGGATCATGATCAATCAGAGTTGAGCCTTGCAGCCTCATACGCCATACCGGATCGTGGGGATCAGGAGGAAAAGTCGTAACAGGATGTTTAGCCTCTTTCATGGCCTGCGCTAAGGTTTCCGGTGTAAATACAGCGCTACCAGCAATATCCGACAGCCATATCAGTGCATCTTGCAAGAGATCAGGACGGTTATTCGGCAAGCTAAGGCTATAGAGTGTAAAGTCGTATGAAACAATCGCCGGAGGAAAGGGGATTTTAGTATCTATCGCGTTGCGCCACAGATTTTCTAGTTTTTGCGATGATAAATCTTTACTACTGGATAGGACAATTTTCGGGATAAGGTAAGTATAACCTTTTTGTTGGTTTTTCTCGGCCAATGATCCTGTTTTAACTAATAACCGCAACTGTATTCTGTCATTGGGTCGCTGCGGTGTTTGCAGGACTTGCCAGCTGAAACCATTTTCAAGTTTGCCTTGTTGCCACGCCGGATCAGGCTGTAAAGTTTCTGCCTGTGCTAAGCAAGTTGTTGCCAGAATCGCACCACCAATAAAATATCCGATTTTGTTGCCCTGCATTCTCACTTACCCCTACCTGTTTAGTTTTATCCTTCAAAACCTAAGACAATTATAAAGACCTATACCCTATGGATTTCGAGTTGCAACGCGATGGCAAGAGAGCTACAAATTCGTCGGGAACGAATTTGACCAGATAAAGGCTGGCCTCCGGTGAGAAGCAGGAGCCTCTCATTAATTCCCAGGAACATAGATAACTATGCGACCGGGTGTAGTTGTAAAAAATAAGGTAGCGTAGCCAACAAAACTGCAACCGGGAAGACGACGGGTATAGATATTACCATTGAGGATTAGACCATCATTCATCTTGTAAGGTTTCATTTTGAGGTGTTTTCTGCTTATTAACCTGACGATTATAGCCCTTTACCAGTAACCCAAGCTCATCATCCTGATGACGTTTGGGACAAGATATGGGGATTTGTGGCTGTTCTTCGTTCAGTTTCTGCGCAATATTGCGCAATGGATGTATGATAATGCGATTTACACACCAGCTTATCGATACGGTAAGAATCAGTGCGAGTAATAAATAGGTAGTCAACATTAATGCGAGTGTGTTCAAGGCAAAACGGTATACCCGATTGGAGTCAACCTGCAAAATGAGATGTCCCTGTGATTCTGCATTTTTTGGCGAAACATCATAAATGTAGAGCGGAATGGTTACTTCAACGGGGATGCCAAAAAGCTGTTTTGCCAGTTCAGGTATAGGGCGATGAGTTGCAAAATCCAGGCTCATCACCCGAACGTTATCAGGTAATACGATATCGGCCCGGCCCAGAATGCCTGAGGTTTTTAGCCCGATCAATAGCGTTTTTGCTCTATTGAGATCTGAACTCAACAACGCTTCTGTCAACGGAGTCTGGATCTGTACAGCGGCATTATTAAGCTGGCTGATGTAATCATCTTTCCGCTGTTGTAATAAATGCGATAATTGGATAGTGATGAAAATAGCAATGGTTACCAAAGTGACTCCTGTCACTGCGGCCATTTGTTTAATAGTTAACGAACGTTTGACACGCAACTTCATCTTATCCAAACCGATTGTGGTGAAAATACTGGCTAGCACACTTTAACAGTGTGAGTGAGTATACTTGATTTTCTTTGTGGTCGTCTTATTTTGATGAATTCGTCTTATTTTGATGAATTAAACGTAGAAAAATGACCGTGGTATAAAAGCGGCAACCCGAAATCTATTGGGTATATACCACGGTCAGTTATGATTAGGTGGATGGTTTTTCATCCTGTTCGACCGCGAAACAGGCAATCAGCTGTTCACCATATTGTTTTAACTTAGGCTGAAACTGGGTACATGTATTAAATGCCCGACGACAACGAGCTGCAAAAGCACATCCCGAAGGTGGATTCATCGGGCTTGGCAATTCTCCCGTCAGCTTAATACGTTCACGGCGCAATTCAGGATTCAGGCGAGGAGTTGCAGACAACAGCGCCTGAGTATAAGGATGGCGCGGGTTGCGGAAAATCATCTCTTTGCTGCCTTTTTCAACACAGCGCCCCAAATACATTACCATCACTTCATCAGCAATATGTTCAACGACCGAGAGATCGTGGGATATAAAGACATAAGAAAGCCCCAGATCTTGCTGCAAGTCCATCATCAGGTTCAAAACCTGCGCCCGCACCGAAACATCCAATGCAGAAACGGGTTCATCCGCAATCACTACATCCGGGTTCAGCATCAACCCGCGAGCAATGGCAATACGCTGACGCTGACCACCAGAAAACATGTGCGGATAACGCGAATAGTGTTCCGATTTTAACCCCACTTTATCCATCATCTGCAAGACTTTTTCTTTGCGTTCAGCCTTTGTCAGCGAGGTATTAATCAGCAGCGGCTCTTCCAGAATCTGCCCTACTTTTTTACGGGGATTCAGGGAAGCATAAGGATTCTGGAATACTATCTGAATTTTCTGGCGACGAAGTTTTTCCGCTTCTTTATTTGGCACCAAGAGATCCTGACCAAGATAATAAAGCTCTCCGCCAGTCGGTTTTTCAATCATGGTCAACAAGCGGCCTAATGTGGATTTTCCACAGCCCGATTCACCGACAACAGCGAGGGTTTTACCTTTTTCCAGCTCAAATGAGACACCATCCAGCGCCTTAACCATGCGCTCAGGTGAGAATACCCCCGTTTTTACCGGATAGTATTTCGTCAACTCGCGGGCTTTCAGTAAAGGAACGGTGGCTTTCCCCTGTTCATGGTTTGGTTGAGTCGTCATACTGTTGGCCTCCCTTCATCATCCAGTGGCATATGACATTTAACCTGACGCCCTTCCACTGATTTCAATGAAGGTTCTTCTTGGCGACAGTGTTCGTTAGCATAAGGACAACGTGGATTGAGCAAGCATCCTACCGGACGATCATATTTTCCGGGAACAACACCGGGTAGCGATGCCAAACGGGATTTCTCCGCGGCAAATTCCGGCAATGCCCGTAATAGTGCCTGTGTATAAGGATGCCGTGGTGCCCGGAAGATTTCCGTTGCTTTGCCAATTTCCACCACCTGTCCCGCATACATCACAATGATATGGTGCGCAAATTCCGATACCAGTGCCAAATCATGGGTAATCAGGATCAATGCCATATTTTCTTGTTGCTGCAACTCCAGCAACAATTCGATGATTTGAGCCTGAATAGTGACATCCAGTGCCGTTGTGGGTTCATCCGCGATCAGGAGTTTCGGCCGACACGCGATAGCCATCGCTATCATCACTCGCTGGCTCATCCCGCCCGATAATTGGTGCGGATAGACATTCAGACGAGAGGCCGGATCAGGGATACCGACTTGGATCAGTAAGTCGATCGCCCGCTGATGGCGAGTTTTTCGATTTCCGCCTTGATGGACTTTCAGGGCTTCCATGATCTGATAACCTACGGTATAGCATGGATTCAGACTGGTCATGGGATCTTGGAAAATCATCGCCACTTCCGTACCAACTAACTGGCGGCGCTCTTTTTCTGAAATTTTAGTCAGGTCACGGCCATTAAATTCTAGTTTTTCCGCCATGACTCTGCCCGGATAATCAATCAGCCCCATAATTGCCAGTGAGCTGACAGATTTACCTGAACCGGATTCGCCAACAATCCCGACCACCTCGCCCTGCTCAGCACTGTAGCTGATACGGTCAACGGCGCGGAATGGTGTATCTTCATCTCCGAAGTGCACCGATAATTGATCTATATTCAACAATGCCATTTCACAATACCCCTACTGCTTGAGCTTAGGATCGAGTGCGTCACGCAACCCGTCCCCCATCAGGTTAAACGCCAATACCGTCAACAGGATAGCCAGCCCCGGAAAGGTCACGACCCACCATGCACTCTGGGCAAATTGCAGAACATCTGCCAGCATCGTGCCCCATTCTGGTGTTGGTGGCTGCGCTCCCATCCCCAGAAATCCTAAGGCTGCCATATCGAGGATGGCATTCGAAAAACCCAATGACGCCTGCACAATCAACGGCGCAAGGCAGTTTGGCAGGATATTGATGAACATCTGGCGCATGGCTCCCGCGCCAGCTACCTGAGAAGCCGTGACGTAATCACGATTGACTTCAACCAGTACCGCCGCCCTTGTCAGACGGATATAGTGAGGTAAGGCGACGAAAGTCAGTGCCAATGAGGCATTGACGATTGACGGACCAAAGATAGCCACCAGCACCAATGCCAGCAACAGGCTTGGCAAAGCCAGCATAATATCGACGATACGCATGACGATGGTATCCACGATACCGCCAAAATACCCCGCCAGCACGCCCAGAGTGATGCCCATTATCAATGACATCACCACGACCAGACAGCCAACCAGCAATGAAAGACGGGCACCATACATCAGGCGGGACAGAATATCGCGCCCGACATCATCCGTACCGAGGATAAATTGCCAGCTTCCGCCGTCCTGCCACACCGGAGGCGTCAGCAAAGCATCACGAAATTGTTCGGCCGGGCCGTGGGGCGCCAATATTTCGGCTAATAACGCAATCAACAGCATCAGGACAATATAGACAAAGCCCACCACCGCCCCTTTATTGCGTTTAAAGTAGTGCCAGAATTCCTGCATCGGTGTCATCAATTTCGGTGCACCTGATACCGCTGCCTCAGTTGTTTGAGTCATCATGTGCTCCTTATTTTTTATGACGAATACGCGGGTTGACGATGCCATACAGCAAATCGACCACCAAGTTGACCAGAATAATCATGGTTGCCACCAGCAATACGCCACCCTGTACGACCGGATAGTCACGGCGTTGCAGAGCATCAACCAACCAACGCCCCAATCCCGGCCATGAAAAAATAGTTTCTGTCAGAATCGCACCCGCCAGCATGATCCCGACTTGCAGACCAATGACTGTGACCACGGGTAACAGCGCGTTACGCAACGCATGAACGATAATGACACGAATGCGGCTCAAGCCTTTTGCCCGGGCAGTACGAATATAGTCTTCACCCAGCACTTCCAACATGGAAGAGCGGGTCATGCGCACAATGACAGCTAATGGGATCGTCCCCAGCACAATGGCAGGCAAAACCATATGCATCACTGCATCAATAAAATAACCGTCTTCCCCCCAAATCAGCGTATCGATCAGCATAAATCCAGTCAGGGGATTGCTGTCATCAAGAAACACGCTATCACTGATCCGGCCGGAAACCGGGGTGAGATCCCACTGAACGGAAACCAGCATGATTAGCATGATCCCCCACCAAAAAATTGGCATGGAATAGCCCGTTAATGACAAACCGATAGACGTGTGATCAAAGACGGAACCGCGCTTGACTGCTGCCAATACCCCCACCGGAATCCCGACGGATATGGCAAATAACATCGCGCAGAAGCCTAATTCAAAAGTCGCCTTGAAACGCGGAACAAATTCATCCCACACAGGAATGCGGCTCTTCAGGGAAATGCCCAAATCACCATGCATTACCCCATTGATATAATGAAAGTATTGCTCCCAGAGAGGTTTATCCAACCCCATTTCAGCCATCAATTGGGCATGGCGCTCAGCAGAAATCCCACGTTCTCCCGCCATAATCAGCACCGGGTCGCCGGGGATCATATGTACAAAAGCGAAAGTCAGCAGCGTAATACCAATAAACGTCGGGATCACCAACCCCAGACGCCGGAGGATAAATTGCAGCATATCCTGAATTCTCTTTTTAGATACCAGTTACGGCTCTTCAGGCCGCTTGGTGTCATACCAGATTCGACTTGCCCATTAAAGAAGCGAAACCATCCCCACAGAAAAGTCTGGGGGATGGTCAATCACAACAGCTCAACAGCAAGAATTATTTGAGATCAACGTTGTAAAAGTGGTGCTTACCAAAGGAATCAGCCACATATCCCTTCACCTCTTTACGAATTGGTTCGTAAACCGTAGAGTGACCAATGATCAATGCTGGGGCTTGTTCATACATGACAACCTGCGCCTGTTTGTAAAGCTCAGTACGTTTGTTGATGTCAGCAGTTTCACGCGCTGCCAGAATGATTTTCTCAAAGGGTTTGTAACACCATTTGGAATAGTTAGAGCCTCTCTCTTTCGCTGCACAGCTAAATAAGGTCCCAAAGAAGTTATCAGGATCCCCGTTGTCTCCTGTCCATCCAAAGAGGACGGTCATCGGCTCTCCATCTTTAGCTCGTTTCAGGTATTCGCCCCATTCATAACTGACAATTTTGGCTTTCACGCCAATTTTCGCCCAGTCGGCCTGAATCATTTCCGCCATGCGGCGAGCATTCGGGTTATACGGACGTTGTACCGGCATTGCCCACAAATCAGTTTCGAAACCATTCGAGAAACCCGCTTCTTTCAGCAGTTCTTTGGCTTTGGCAGGGTCATAGGCATAATCTTTAATGTCATCGTTATAGCCCCACATAGTCGGTGGGATCAGATTTTTCGCTTTCTGACCAGCCCCCTGATATACCGCTTCAATGATGGCGTCTTTATTTACGGCCATCGCCAGAGCCTGACGGACTTTCTGGTTATCCATTGGTGGTTTGGTGACATTAAACGAGAGGTAACCCACGTTCAAACCCGCCTGTTCTTTCAGGACAATATTTTTATCCTGCTTCATACGGGCAATATCAGCAGGGTTTGGATACGGCATCACCTGACATTCATTTTTCTGCAATTTTGCATAGCGCACAGAAGCATCAGGCGTAATGGAGAAGACTAGGCGATCAATTTTCGCTGGGCCTTCCCAGTAATCCTTGAATGCTTTATAGAGAATGCGGGAGTCTTTCTGGTATTGCTGTAATTGGAACGGGCCTGTTCCGATCGGATTAAGATCAACTTTTTCCGGTGTGCCCGCTTTCATCATGACATCAGCATATTCTTTGGACATAATCGAGGCAAAATCCATCCCGATATCGGCCAGAAAAGGCGCTTCTGGGCGGGATAACACAAAGCGAACAGTATGATCATCCACTTTTTCTACTTTGCTGATGATGTTACCCAAATCCATGCCAGTGAAGTATTCATAGCTGCCACCTGACACTTTATGGTACGGATGGTTTTTATCCTTCTGGCGCATAAAAGTGAAAACCACGTCATCCGCATTGAAATCGCGTGTCGGCTTAAATTCTTTACTGCCCTGCCACTTCACACCCTTGCGCAAATAGAATGTATAAGTTTTTCCGTCATCACTCACTTCCCAGCGTTCAGATAAACTTGGGATTATCTCTGTTGTACCTAACTTAAAATCCACTAAGCGGTTATAGATTGGTACTGAGCTGGCATCATAAGTTGTGCCAGAGGTGAATAACTGCGGGTTGAAGCCTTCAGGAGAACCTTCGGAACAGTAAACCAGCGTTTTGGCCTGAACACTGGCAGTTATAGCCAGAGCAACAAGACCGATACCCAGCTTTAACAAACCGGACTGTTTTTTCTTGGAGATTGCCATTACTTGAACTCCATTTATGGTGTTTATTGTGTCTTAGCCAGCCCAGCGTTCTTTTCCTGAATGTCACTGTCCCAGCTTGTTTTATTTTTTCGTTTATCAATTAATCAATTGTTATGCCTAACGTCAACATAATCACACGTGGCATTAGAAACACGATAGGAACATAAAAGAAAAGAATTTTTAACAAAACTGGTTAAAAAATATGACGCGCACCTCACTATCCAGATAAATCAACTAAAAATTCAATATATGAAAAGAATTAATCTCTAGTGATTATAATTTTGAATTTGTGACCAATTACTTAAATAATGAGCAATTTAGCTTATGGAAGAAAGACGGGAGACATTAGATGCAGGTAAAGAAAATATGAATGGAATAATTGGAATATAAACGGTTAAAGGAAGATTAATCACATCTCTTGCTAAAGTAACAGTTTTGCTATTAATTTTGCTAAAGGAGAAAAATTATGACTATTCAAGTCAATGTACACGAGGCGAAAATACACTTGAGCCAACTTGCAGATAGAATTTCAAGTGGTTCCGAAAAGATACCCTGATTTGGTGGATAACGGATGATCCATCTTTGGGTAAAATGAGGAGAAGTATGAAACAAGCTTATGTAACACATAAGAAAAAACCCCGCTCATAAGAGCGGGGTTTCAGAATGCTGGTCGGCGAGAGAGGATTCGAACCTCCGACCCACTGGTCCCAAACCAGTTGCGCTACCAAGCTGCGCTACTCGCCGAAAACGAAGCGCATCTTACTGCCAGCGCTGCACACCGTCAATATATTTTTGAAAATAAGTGTTTATTTGATGATAAACCATCCAAAATACACGCCATGCAATATATTGCAGACACAAAAAAACCCGCGTTGACTTACCTGTCTCTTGGTCACATTTTATAGGTCAAGAGACAGGTGCTTGCGGGGAACACCTCTCAAGCTAAACCGTATAACTAATGGGAAGCGGTTTATCCCCGTACTTACGGGGATAAACCGCGCATGGGGAGCATGGGCGTATGAAGAACTGTAAGCGTACGGGGAACCCCACCTAACCAGGGTAAATCCATTGATTAAAATAGTTTCACTTATTCCTATTATGGAAAAAACCCACATGAGCCAATCCAGATTTACTTAAGCCGAGTGGCGGGACATGTTTGAACAGCAGAAAAAATCCGAACTGACTGTCCGCCAGTTTTGCCAAAAAGTCGGTATCTCTATGACCCGGTTCTATCACCACCGCCAACACGGCTCCCATCCACCGGAAAAGCCGTCTGCTTTTATTAAAGTCAGTACCGCTCAGAAAAAATCCGTATCACCCAGCGTAGCCCCCATTTTATTTGAGACACCTCATGACACACTGCGTTTCCCTGCCGACACGGACATGCACGTTATCATTGCGATTATTCGGGGACTCGCCGCATGAAAATGTCTGTGGATGTGCCGGACGTTTATTTGTGCCGCCCGTTTATCGACTTTCGAAAATCTATCAACGGGCTGGCGGTCTGAGTGGAGTTGGAAATGCAATTGTCTCCGACACAAGCCGCGTTATTCCTCAACAAAACGGGCAAAGCATCAGATCAAGGGGTAAAGCCGGCACAAAAGTCAGCAAACAATTCATTTTTGCAAAATGCAAAAAAACATCGGCCTCAGTGCCCTTGCCCTCCCCGCCATAACGGATAGCGTCGCTAAGAGTTTTCCCAAATCATCATAAAATTACATTTCATTAAACATGCTAATTAATAATCCCGTACAATAATCCGCCACTTCTGACAGTGTGCTGATTTTATATAAACTTTACGCATAACATGCCGATTAATTATTCATCGGTACATTAGAGTAAAAAGAGAAACCCAATGAAAAACAACAAGGAATCCCTGTACCTGCAAGAACGCGCCTACCTGCGGGAACTGGCTCAGCGCGTGGCGAAAGAGTCACCCCATTTAACGGATTTTCTGGCCACGGCCCATGATCCCGATATTCAACGCCTTTTCGAGGCGTTTGCGCTGCT
>NZ_VCDP01000011.1:0-50493 GCF_033949345.1 Xenorhabdus littoralis | reverse complement strand
GATGGCTTTTTTGCATTGGGCCGCCGGGAAATTAATTCAGTACAACACCTGATAAAAATCGCACTGAAAGGCCAAGAATAGGACAAAATCATCGTCGGGAACGATTATTACTTCATGGACTGATACAAACTATAGCCTGTAATAGCTCCAGCTATATCATAAGCAATATCATGCCAACTCCAGCCTGTTCCTGATGGGCGACTATCATAAAGTTCTTTTGCTGCTCCAAGACTCATTGATAGTAATACACCAAATTGTGAACTTTCACGATGTCCCCAATTTTGTCGGTCGCCATAAGCATTTCCAGCAGCGGCGATCGCCGCAGAAAACAGAAAATGTTGAGTTTTATCTTTGCCGGTCCAGTTATCGTTGGCCTGACGTATATTGACGCAAGAGGCATTCAATAGAAGAGGGGATATTATTAATATATTTCTTATAAGAGTGCTGACGGTTTTTTTCATTGTAAATTACACCATGATTTATTTTTTGTAAATCATAGCTGTTTGATAAATAAGATACAAAAATCCCCTCAGGCAATAGCGAGAGGGGATTCAAAATTTGATAATTATTTATCTATTCTACAATATTCTGCTGATTAATCGATCAACTCTAATCCGACGCAAGCGGCGTATCAGCTTACGAACCTTAACCGGATAAAGCTGAATGCTCTCCAGTTCCTGATAATTGCTGATGATTCTGGTATGAGTACGAATGCAATCCAATTCCATTGAACGTTGTTCTTGCATTTCTTGATGAGGATCGTGAATAAGAATGGCATTTTCCAGATCAAGTCCCCATGCGCGTGGATTGAGGTTATTACCAGTAATCAGTTGCCATTTATTATCAACCCAGATCCCTTTTAAGTGATAAGTATTATCTTGATCTTTCCATAACCGAATGGTTAATTGCTGATTATCGATAAACTTTTGCAGCCGACTGGTAAAGCGGCGTAGGTTAATTTCATACAGGTAAGGCAATGCCCCGATGATCTTAAATGGTTCTTCTGGTGGGATATAAAAATCGTTGGCTGTTTTATCGCCAATAATGATCTCAACTTGTTTGCCCTGACGGAGCAAGCGTGATATTGCGCGTACCAACACTGCTGGTAAATTGAAATAAGGTGTACAGATAACCAACTTATTTTCGGTACAGGATATCAAGTCGCAGATCGTTTTATTCAGCAGGTTCTTTTTACCTAACCCAACCAAAGGTGTTACTGCCAGCTCTTCATTTGAGGCTTGATTTTCAAAGTGATACTCAGAATTGCGCAGTGAAGTACGAAATTGACGGGTCAGATTTTTAATTTCAAGATTACGCGGACGATTGTGGCTGGCTAAATTTTTTACGGCTCCAGCCGTAAGAATACTATCATCAATAAATTGCTTCATGACTACTGCAAGTTTTGCATTATGCAGCACATGATAACGGTCATAACGATATTTTTCATGGCGATGCAGGTAGACATCATTGATACTGGCGCCGCTATAAATGACAGTATCATCAAAGATAAAGCCTTTTAGGTGTAAAACACCCAATGCTTCACGTGTATTAACAGGAACACCCAGAATGGATATATTGGCATCAGAATAGCGTTCAGCCATAGAGCAGTACCAATCTGCGTTTGTCGCTGCTGCTGCTGCGCCAATACGACCACGCTGAGCACGATGCCAATCAACCAGGATTTTGATATTCAGCTCAGGGCGTTTCTGTTTAGCAATATATAATGCAGTCAGAATATCCCGCCCCGCATCATCATTTTCCAGATATAATGCTGCGATATAAATATGCTTTCGGGCGTTTGCAATTTGCTCCAGTAAGGTGCTGCGAAACACTTGGGATTGATAAAGTGTTTCTATGTCAACAGCTGACTGCGGGAGTTTCGGCAGTTGTGCAAGGTGTTGTTGGTGTTTGGCTTGCTTAAATTTGGACAACATCACAGTGCGTTTTTTCTCTTAGTTTGGATGGGGTTAAGTTCCATCATAAGTTGTATGAATCAAAATGATCCGGCAATAATAGCATTAGTTTGGATCATTGTGAGGATGAATTAACTCTTCAGGCCTGATTGCTTTAAGTCTGTGCGATCTATCACGAAGTGAGAATTTTTTGTTAATCTTACTATCCATACTAAAATTGTGCTTTATTAAAGTTTTAATACAAGATTAACAATGCCATCTTCTAGCTGGATATCAATGGAAAACCCAAGCTTTTTCGCCAGTTGAATCATGTTGCGGTTTTCCGGCATGGTGATGGCGGTCAGTGCCTGAATACCGTGTTCCCTTGTGTAATGAATGAGTTTAGTCATGAGCTTATAGCCTAATGTAATTCCTTTTAGGTCTGATCGTACTAATATCGCAAATTCTGCTTCGACATTATCTGGATCGGCCATCGCGCGTGCGACACCAATAATTTCAGGTGTTGTTGTCGGATGACGTATCGCGACGAATGCCATTTCTCGGTCATAATCAATCTGAGTCATGTTAGCGAGATCGTCATGGGTAAACTCACTGATTTCACTGAAATAGCGGTAATAAAGATCTTCTTTTGTCACCTGATCTATAAATGCTTTCAGCAGTGGCTCATCTTCCGGCAATATTGGGCGCAGTAAACACTCAAGATCTTCTTTTATATAAATGGTTTCTTCCAACTCATTGGGATAAGGCCGAATGGCAAGCCTGTTGTGAGGATCACCGGTTACTGGTGTTAACTCCATTGCTACATCCAGTAAAGTGAATTCATCACCGGAAGCAAGTAGTGGATGAATATTCATACGAACAATCTGAGGACAATCGATCAGAAGGTTGGATACCCTAACCAACAACTGGCTGAGCGCAGGAATATCCAGAGGTAACAGTGAACCGCCAGATTTTATTTTACCGCTCTTAATTGCCTGAATAACCAGATAACGAGCCAAAGCCATATTAAGAGGTGGAAGAGCAACGGCAGCCTGAGTTTCATGAATCCAATCGACTCCTCCTTCTCCCAACATAATTAAAGGGCCGAATATCTCATCTTGCTCAATGGAAATTCTGAGTTCTTGTGCTCCCGCCCTGTTAGCCATGCTTTGCACTAATAAGCCATTAATTCTGGCCTGTGGAAAGTTTTGTTTGACGCGTTCAATAATCGCTTGTGCGGCTGTTTTGACATCATTGGCATTGCGCAAATAAAGCATTACACCTTGCACTTCTGATTTATGCGGAATATCGGGAGAACGAAGCTTCAGAGCAACAGGATAGCCGATTTTTTCTGCGATATTGACTGCATCATTACTGGTATGGGCAATCCACGTGGGTAAAGTATTTAAGCCGTAGGCTTCAAGGATCGGTTGTATTTCGTGAGTATCCAGTTGGAGACTTCCGTTATCAAGAGCTTGCTGTATACACTCATGAGCACGTGCAGTATTAGATGTTATACCAATTGGCAAAGATGGTGTTTCTTTGAGTTGTTTTTGATTCCGCTGATATTCCACCATATGCATAAAGGCGGTAATTGCACCCTCAGGTGTCCGATAAGTCGGAATACCGGCTTCACTGAATAAACGTCGGGCTTCCAATGCGGAATATTCTCCACACCAATTAGTAAAAATAGTGAGCCATTTTCCGCGAGGATGTGCCTTAATGGTTTTAATGACTTGAATTGCTGTAGCATGGCTACGGGATATAGCACAGGGAGAGTGAATTAACAGTAAAGCGTCATAGTCATGACTATCCAAAAGTAGTTGGAGTGCTGCAATATACTGTCCGGTTGACGAGTCATCACCGATGTCCAAAGGATTACGCAGGAAAAGCGTTTGAGGGAGTATTGCAGATAATTCGCTGATTGTTTCCTCTTCTAACACAGCGAGCTTACCGGTTCTCCTGAGTAACTCATCCAACGCCATTGCTGCGGGTGCTGTACCATTACTGACGATCAACAAGCGTTCTCCGCGCAGAGGCCGCATAAAACTTAATGTTTCTACCGCAGAAAACATTTCATGCGTATCTTGTACACGCAGTAATCCAGCACGTTGAATGGCTGCGTCATAGGCAGCATCAAAATTTTGCTGTTCCCCCAGCAGTTGCTGAGCCTTTCGTGTGCGGCTGCTTTTTACTACCAGAATGGGTTTATTGCGTGAAGCACTTCGGGAGGCAGAGAGAAAACGTCTCGCATCACTGATATGTTCGAGGTGCAATAAAATGGCACTTGTTTTGCTATCCCTTGCCAGAAAATCGAGTAAGTCATCAATATCGATATCAACACTATCTCCCAACGCAATAAAATACGAAAAACCAATATTTCTATGATGCGCCCAGTCCAGAATAGTGTTTGATATTGCTGCTGACTGCGAAATAAAAGCGAGTTTACCTTTAAGGATAGGAATCGGTGAAAAGCTGGCATTCAGTCCGATCCAAGGTGCCAGAATACCGAGACTATTGGGACCCAGAATTCGGATATGATGTTTCTGGCCATACTGTTTTAATTCAGTAAATTGTGAGGGGGGCGAGGATAAAATAATAACGGTTTTGCATCCGTTCTGAGCCAGTTGCTCCAGCAGAGGTAAATTACGGCTATGATGCGTGCAGATCACGGCGAGATCGGGAGTTAACGGTAACTTATCAATAGAATGATAGGCCAGCACACCCAGAACAGCACGTTTATTTGGTGTTACGGGAAGAATAGGTCCTGTAAACCCCCCCATCAGTAAATTTCGCATTAACACCGAGCTGGCTTTCTCTGGTTTTTCAGAAGCACCGATAACGGCAATAGATTTAGGGCGTAACAATGCTTCAAGTCCGCGCTGACTCATTTCTGGAGTTCCTTATCAGTTACACATCAATAAACAATCACCGTAAATTGAACAATTATCATAAATAACTTTAGCCACCATCATTTACTTTAGCGGGAGCTGTCAAGAATTACTGTGATTGATTCCTACAGATGATTAGATTTTCCAGCCAGATATTGTTCACGAAAATGATTGAAATGACTGAGCAATGATTGTGATGCATCAATATCTCCGGCCAATTCTAATGCCGCTGCTGCGACTTCGGCGGTACAATGTTGCTCTTGTCTGGATGGTATCCGCAATAAATAATCCATCTTGGCGAGACTATTTATAGATAATAGGGGAATATCGTCCAAATATGGACTTTTGCGAAACATTTTTCTTGCTTCAGGCCAAGTACCATCCAATATAATGAATAGCGGTGGTTTTTGGTGATTGGGAATCTGCTGATACACCGTGCGGGGAGGTGTGGCATAACTGTCAGGGAAGATTAAATAAGGTTGTCGGGTAGGATCACTCAACACCTTGAGCATGTGGTGATCTGGCTCGGTTCTGGACCAGAGGAAAGCCTGTGTATCAGGCAGTATATCTGCAATTAACTTTCCGGTATTACTGGGCTTCATAGGTTCAGTATCAAACATGATGAGACAGAAGCGACTAACCGCATTTGCTGGTGAAATCATTTCACAGAGGCATTTTTTTTGGGGTAATAAACAATGCAGGCAACGCTGCACCCGGCAGCCCCTTGCCTGAAAAGGGCGGGTAGAGCGGGCGAGGCGGTGTTGACGAAGCTGATAAACGGCGTTGTTATTTCTCATTTAAGAACTCAAACATGTTTGTGGATAAAGCCAGTAAAAAATTAGCGGATATTTTAATGGATTGTCGTTGCCAGAGGTAGCTTCGGGCGCGCACATCGGGTAATCTTCGCGCCATAACGCAGTTGGAGAAATAAATGAACGATTCCTATAGTGGTAAAAACGGCAAAGTCAAAGTGATGTATGTCCGCAATGAGGACAACAACGATAGTCATAGAGATAATGATCGTCGAAAAGATAATAACCGTGGCAAAAGTAGTGATAGCAATAAACGTCCGTTTGGTAAAGGGCGTGAGCAGGGTGAGCGTCGTCGTGATAGTGAACGTCCCGCACGTTCAGGCAATGATTCTCCTTGGAGAACTGTCTCCCGTCCAGAGGGGGAGTCTCTTAAGCTAGAGCACAGTGGTATCAGTGGTAAAAGTCACATTGACCCTGACCAGCTTCGCCGTCAACGTTTGGAAGAAACCCGTATTTATGGGGAAAATGCTTGTCAGGCAATGTTCCAAAATCGTCCTGATGCGATAGTCCGGGCTTGGTTTGTTCAATCAGTCACTCCTCGTTTTCGCAATGCCTTAAAGTGGATGGCGGCAAATCGCAAAGCGTACCACGTGGTTGATGATGAAGAATTGGCTAAAGCTTCAGGTACTGAACATCACGGTGGCGTATGTTTCCTGATCAAGAAACGCAATGGTCTGGATGTTGAAAGCTATTTGCAGCAGGCACCGGCAAAAGATTGTGTTCTGGCACTGGAAAACGTAGGTAATCCACACAACCTTGGTGCAATTATGCGTAGCTGCGCACATTTTGGCGTACAGGGCGTGATTTTGCAGGATACATCAATGCTAGAGTCCGGCGCGGCAGTTCGTACTGCTGAAGGGGGAGCCGAACACATTAAAGGTATTGATGCTGATGGTTTCACGGAGACGCTGAATAAATTCCGCAATGAAGGCTATGCCATTGTGACTACCTCAAGCCATAAAGGGAGCACAACACTGGCACAAGCAACACTACCAGAAAAAATGGTTTTGGTATTGGGTCAGGAAAGTGATGGACTGAGTGACAGTACTTGGGAGGATGGTGATATCCGTCTTTCTATCGGTGGTACAGGCCGGGTTGAAAGTCTGAATGTTTCTGTCGCAACAGGTATTATGCTGGCTGAATGGTGGCGCCAAAATAAAGCTTAATTTATGTACCGGATAAGCTTCAAATTACCGCATAGCTAACAAAGCAGTGATTTGAAATTAAAATAAGTTAGCTTAAATTCCTTTATTAATAAGGCCCTGATTGTTTAGTCAGGGCCTTTATTTTATCCAGTAATTCATTGGATTTCATTTTATTACAATGATAAAAAATGTTTTGCTAAATTAAATAAAAAATAAGAGTTATTATTTTAAAAGTAAATTATTTACCAATAATATTATAATAGATTTCAGATAACACGTGTAAAATCCATTGTATTCATAAACTTTCATTATGTTTTCCCGTCCATTAATTCTTTGTCCAAATTATTCCCTAAGACTTTACTTTTTGCAGGGTTGTTAATGACAATGATTTTAATTATCATTTGTGAAAATAAAAAATAAAGCCCTTTATTTTAGTGAGCCAGAATTAATTCCCCACTAATTGGATGTATATCTGAATGTATATTCGGAAATTTATATAGCGATGTATCGCTCTGTAAGTCATGTTCGTGAATGGACGCAAGTATATGCAGAATATGAATAAAGGATTTTATTAAATGTGTTCGTTAAATACTAATTTGAATTGTCAGACAGCTCATTTAACTAGGGATAACTGGTTACATGCCAATCGGCATCTTGTAGCAAAAATATTGCGCGAACTTTGTCACGAGAAACTCATAACACCAGTAAATTATGAGGAAGGAAAATCTTACTCCGTTGAAATCGATAAATTTCAATACCATTTTCAGGCACAAGCCTACCAGCTTGATCATTTGGATATTGATGCGACATCGATAATTAAGCTCAATCATAACCAACCACAACCTCTGGATGCCATTGAATTAGTTATTGAATTGCGGCCATTATTGGATATTTCTGAAAAATTATTACCAACGTATCTCGATGAAATATCCAGTACACTTTATGGTGATGCTTTTAAATATCAAAATAATCGATTGACTGCACAGGATTTGGCTCAGGCTGATTATCAAACGGTGGAAACATCGATGAGTGAAGGGCACCCTGTTTTTATCGCTAATAATGGTCGAATTGGTTTTGAGGCAGATGACTATCAAGGATGAGATGAAAATCAATTATATCTTCCTTGATATCTTTGACTGTTTCTTCCGTTATTTGATCCCATTGCTGCAAAAACATCTTGCACTGCCAGAGGCTCGTTTTTGGGAATTAGTAGCCCAGTGTGTTTACAACTATCAATCACAGCATCTGCACCAAATCGAGAAATTCCGCAAATTTGATTTATTTAAGTACGATTTCGTTCGTACTTGTTTGAATCGTCTGCAAATGGCAAATAACCAACAAATGATCGATCTTGATGATCGTGAGAAAAATCTGAAATTTGCCGGAATGTTAGTGAACCCACTTCATGCTTTGCGGAAACAATACTCTGTTGCTATTGAGGCAGATGAGTGACGGAAACATTAAGGTAAATACAACAACACATCATTTTGGTAATGGGATAAATAGAGTGATAAATCCAATTTTGCAACCGAATCATTTAACTAAAAGAACTTTGCTTTCTCTGGTGATCCCGCTGATTTTGGCAGGAAACAGTGTGGCAATGGCAGAAGAAGCACAAGGAAAAGAAGAAAAGATTGTCGTGACGGCAACACCAGTATCATCAGGGCATGAAGGTGTAACGGAAGACACTGGCATGTATAACACCACCTCAATGGTGACATCGACGGGATTGAACTTGTCAGCGCGTGAGACACCACAAAGTGTCAGCGTGATGACCAAACAGCGTATGGTGGATGAAAATCTGGACAGCGTTAAGAGTGCAATTGACAGCATCACAGGTATGACAGTCCATCAGGCTGACAGTGATCGTTTCACTTTTTCGTCAAGAGGGATGACGGTCAGGAATATGCTGCGTGATGGTGTGCCGACTTTTTATGACATCCGTTTTAACTATGGTGATAACCTGCTGGATACTTTCATCATTGATCGCCTTGAAGTAGTTCGTGGTGCTGCGGGGTTGATGGTGGGACCGGGTACACCTTCAGCTGCGGTTAACGTGATCCGTAAACGCCCCACCAGTGAGTTTCGTGGTGAAGTTACGTTGGGCGGAGGTTCTTGGGATAAATGGCGTACTGGCCTTGATCTTTCTGGCCCATTAAATGAAAACGGTACAGTCAGAGGGCGTTTTGTCACCGCTTATGAGCGTTCTAATTTGTTCATTGATCGTGACAAACATGAAAAATACCCGTTCTACGGCATTCTTGAAGCGGATTTGACAGAAAATACGTTGTTGACCATTGGTACTGATTATCAAGTCAACCATACCCGTGGCGGAATGTTTGGCGGTTTGCCTATTTACTTTAAAGATAGCAGTAAAACCGATTACAAACGTAGCAACAGTTATGCGCCTGATTGGGCATTTTCCAAAGTTCGTTCATTTTCAACTTTCACCAGTCTGCAACATAACTTCGACAATGGATGGAGTGTAAAAGGTACTTTTACCTATGACAGCAACACTCTTGATCAAAAAGTTCTGTGGGCAACGGGATTCCCTGATCGTACGACTAACCAAGGAATGTATCCGGGTAATATGACATTGATTGACGGAAGTCGCCGTCAGCGCAACTTTGATTTGCAAGCTAATGGTGATTATAAATTGCTGGGTCGGGCACATCATGCCAGTTTTGGTTTGAACTATCAAAAACAGAATTTCCAGAATGATTATTACTGGGCTCCGTGTATGGCGTCACGTACTTGTTCAGAGTTTCCAATAAATGATTTTACTCAGCCTTCATGGGGTTATTCTGAGCCAACATGGAATAAAACGAGAAATACTGGCTCTGATGGTTATATTGAACAAACCGCAGGTTATGCCGTCACTCAGCTTTCTTTGGCAGATCCTATCACCTTGATCCTTGGTGGACGCGTCACCAGTTGGAAAACGCGTGGTGATAATTTTGGTACACCGCAAAATGCAGATTATAAACACGAGCTTGTGCCATATGGTGGATTAGTTTACAACATCACGCCGGATTTCTCCGTTTATGGCAGTTATACCAAAATTTTTGATCCGGAAAGCCGTATCAGCCGTAATAACCAACTCCTTAAACCCGTCTCAGGTGAAAACTATGAACTGGGTTTGAAAGGTGTTGCCTTAGATAACGGCCTTGATTATTCATTGGCACTTTTCGAAATCCGCCAGAATAATTTCACGATTGAGGATATTTCCGGAAAACCTAAAGCGTCTGGAATACCACAGAATGCCAGAGTTTATAATGCAATCAATGGCGTAAAAACGCGTGGTTTTGAAGCTGAAATCAGTGGTCAGATTACGGATGACTGGCGAATTTTTGCGGGTTACACCCAATTCAGGGCCACAATGCCGGATGGTAAGCGCATCAATAGGGAAGATCCAAACCGTCTATTCAAATTGTTCACGACTTATACGTTGCCTGGCGTAATGAGTGATTTAACGCTAGGTGGTGGTATTAACTGGCAGGATAAAACACGGCGTGATCTTACCGGGCCTGATAAAAAAGTACGTCAGGAGGGGCAAAGCAGTTTTGCCACAGTTAATCTGATGGGACGCTATCAGTTCACCCCAGATTTATCCCTGACCGTGAATCTGAATAACCTGTTCGATAAGAAATACTATACCTCATTTGGTAGCTATACCCAGTACTACTACGGGGCACCACGTAACGTCGAAGCAACTTTACGTTATAAGTTCTAATTTACGTTATAAGTTCTAATTAAATCACGGGCGGCGATAATGTATTTTTATCCATTCAGACAACAAGCAGTAAAGGGTAATCAGCAATGGATTTGACTCGTTGTAAAATGCTGGTCGCCGTACCGTTGATACTCTTGGCAAGCTTATTGGCAGGTTGTGACAAACCGGCAAAACCAGAACAGTTGTCGGTGTCATCCTCCGGCTATCCTCAAACAATCACGACCTCGCTGGGTACGGCGGTGATTCATCAACCGCCGCAACGGATTGTAGCGTTGGGAACAGGTACAGAAGATATTCTGCTGGATCTGGGCATTATTCCTGTCGGCATTGAATCACATCGTTGGGGCGGGGATGCCGAAGGATATCTGCCGTGGTTCAGAGAGGAGATGGAGCGGCGAGGAGCAAAGCTTCCTGCCACTATTGAAATGTACCCTGAGCTGGATGTTGAAAAGATCATCAATCTGAAACCGGATCTAATTCTGGCAACGCAATCAGGTATTACGCGGGAAAATTACGAGCATCTATCCCATTTTGTACCCGTTATTGCTTATCCAGAAAAGCCTTGGCAGACAACACCACGACAACAAATTGAGCTGGTGGCTCTCGCCTTGAATAAAACAGAGCAGGGTAAGAAGCTCATTGCTGAACTGGATCGCTTGCTGACTCAGGCAGGCAATACTATTCCCAATATTGCACGTTATCATTTTGCTTATATTAAAGCGGGAACGACCGGTAATACCTTATCGATTTACGTTAAAAACGATCCCCGTGTTGATACGTTGGTGCATCTTGGTTTGTCCTTGTTGCCTCTGGCTGATTCTTTGACTGCCCCTTTCGGTAACTTTTCAGCCAATATCGGCTTAGAAAACGCTGACTTACTGAATGGTGCAGATATTCTGGTTACTTGGTACACCAGTGAGAAAGAGCGTCAAGAGACGGAAGCCCAACCTTTGTTTCGTTCTATCCGCGCAATTCGTCAAGGCGGATATATTCCGCTGACCGATCAGTCAATTGTGATGTCCATATCCTATGGTTCTCCACTTAGCCTACGTTGGGGATTGCCAAGATTTATTCCGCTGTTGAAGCAGGAGATAGCAAAAGTTGAAGCAGGAGATAGCAAAAGTTGAAGCAGGAGATAGCAAAAAATGATGAATCCTAAACGGCGGATCTCTCTTATCTTTGGCTTGGTATTCATGGTTGTGCTGACCTGCCTGTGTGTTGTTGCCAGCCTGAGTCTGGGCTCAAAGCCACTGCCTTTATCAGCGGTTTGGCAGCATTACTGGTTGGGGAGCAGTGGCAGCTATTATGATTTAGTCATCAATGCTCGTGAACCACGTACATTGATTGGTTTAATGGCGGGAGCGGCACTGGCCTTAGCAGGGGCAGTAACGCAAGGATTATTGCGCAATCCTTTGGGCGATCCGGGTTTGCTCGGTGTTAATGCAGGAGCAGCGGCGACTGTGGTTTGTTTCTCTTTTATTCCTCTTCTGGACATGATGCCACGGTTCTGGACAGCATTTATTGGTGCAAGTTTATCTACGCTTTTGTTCTACTTACTCAGTGGCGGATCACGCAATACTAATCCGACTCGATTAGTATTGACGGGAGCCGCCATCAATACCTGCCTGTTTGCGATCGTGCAAAGTGTCACATTGCTAAATCCACAGGTGATGGATAGCTATCGTTTCTGGACTATTGGCTCATTAAGTACCATGTCATTGGGTGAAGCAAGTTTGTTGATCCCTTACTTGCTGGTGGCAGTAGTGTTAACACTTTCCCTGAGTGCTTCCTTGAATGTGATGGTTTTTGGTGAAGGGATCGCGGGTTCATTGGGGGCTAACGTAGCCCGGACAAAGGTTTTATCTTTGTTGAGTGCCACGATGCTGGCCGCTTCTGCGACAGCAATGGCCGGCCCGATTGCGTTTGTTGGTCTGGCTGCACCACATTTGATGCGAGCATTGGTAGGCAGTGATTTTCGCTGGCTTCTGCCTTACTGTTTGCTTTCCGGTTCTTGTTTGCTGCTGATATCGGATGTTATTGCCCGATTGTTGATGGCACCAGAAGAGATCATGGTTGGGATTATTACGGCGAGTATTGGCGCACCTTTACTTTATCTGATTGCAAAAAGACGCTTCCCAAAAAGCTATGCGTAGAAAAAGAAGAGCAGAATAAACTATGACATTGATTCATTCACCGGTCAGGCAGCCAAGAACGAAAACATTCAAGCTGGGAAAAGCCGTTTTCATCGCGCCTTCATGGCAAGTAAGCCGAATAACTTTTTCTATTTTATTGCTACTCGTGGTGCTTTTTTACCTGTCTTTAGCAATGGGCAGGGAGGGGATGGATAATCCTTTTCTGCTGACAGAAACGCCTTATCAGGCATTTATCTTAACGGAACTTCGCTTACCACGAGCCTTGGTGGCAATTGGTGCTGGAATAACATTGGCACTTTCTGGTTCCTTATTTCAGCTTACAACCCGTAATGCACTTGGCAGTCCGGATATCATCGGTATTAACGGTGGAGCGGCAGTGGGTATAGTGGTTGCTATGGTGCTCTGGCCTGATGTATTGCCAGTTCCATTGGGCGCCCTGTTAGGTGCTATCCTTGCCGTATTGTTGGTCTATCTTGGGAATGGTGCGGGCATTGGAAACATGCAAGCTAACAAAATCATTATTTCGGGAATTGCGATTGCTGCATTGAGCATGGCATTTGTCGATTTTGCTTCCTCTAATATTCGCCTTGAGCAGGCCCAGCAGTTGAAATCATTATTGAGGGGCAGCCTTGCCAGTCAAAACTGGCGGAATGTAGCGTTAATCGGTGGAATGGTGCTTTTCGTTCCGGTTTTGTTTTGGTTGGGCAGGAAATTGAACTATACCCATTTGGGCGATGATATAGCTAATACGTTGGGTGTGCCAGTTCGTCTGATTAAGGTTGTCAGCATCTTACTGGCAGTGACTTTTGCCACTATATCGGTATTAGTTGTAGGACCGGTTGCGTTCGTTGCTTTATCTGCCCCACAAATTGCCCGGCGACTCGTAAAAAATAAGGGAGCGGCCCTATTTTGCACTGCATTGGTGGGAGCACTGCTGATGCTGGCTTCTGATTTAATGACTGTGATATTACCCACCTCAGCCCGTTTGCCTGTCGGTGTGATTACGGCTGTAGTTGGTGGGATCTATTTGATGTATTTACTGTATGCCGAATTAAGGAGAACGCGATAATGTCATCGGATGCTCATTCCTCAGTGGTTATTTCACGGCTGAAAGCTAAAGATCTTTCACTGGCATACGGTAAAAGAACTATCATAAATGGCATCAACCTTGCTATTCATGATGGTGAATTCAGCGTCATCATTGGCGCGAATGGATGTGGTAAATCGACATTGCTACGCGCGATAAGCCGCAGTATGAAGCCCCAAAAAGGTGAAATTCTACTGGATGGAACTAATATCCACCGTTATAAGCCTAAGGAAGTTGCCCGTGAGCTGTCTTTATTGACACAAGGCGCGACAATCACTGAATCATTGACAGTTTATGATCTCGTTTCCCGCGGGCGTTACCCTTATCAATCTTTTCTGCGTCAATGGTCGGCAGAGGATGAACAAGTGGTCAATGAGGCTTTGAAAGCGGTAGATTTATGGGAAATGTCGCAGAAATTAATCAGTGAATTGTCAGGTGGTCAGCGCCAGCGCGCTTGGTTTGCGATGACACTGGCACAGCAGACACCAATCATTTTGTTGGATGAACCAACCACTTATCTGGATATTTCTCACCAGATTGAACTCCTCGATATTTGTCAGCAACTGCATCGGCAAGGTAAAACTCTGGTGCTGGTTTTGCATGATATCAATCTGGCTCTTCGCTATGCTTCGCGTCTTATTATGATGAAAGATGGGCAGATTTACGCAGAAGGTGTTCCCGAAGAGGTTATCACAATACAAAGTATTGAAGATGTATTTGGTTTGGCATGTCGAATTATTTGTGATCCTGAATCTAACAAGCCATTGATTATTCCTAAATATAATCACCAATAAATAATTTTAGGATATTTAATCTTTGTGGTTTAGGGTTAATAATAGATAACAGGAGAATATGGAATGACAAATAAGACTAATCATGATTCCGTTGAATTGCCCTCTGAAATATCTGTAGAGGATATCACTAGGTTATTTGATGGTGCTTTTAGCCATTTTAATTCATCAATAAAAATAAATTCGAAAAATATTCCATCAGAAATAATGGGGTTTTATAAATGGTCGGATGAAGAAGAATTTAAATTATTGATGCAGCGTTACCAAGACTCATATTATAGTGAAAGTGATCTGAAACCAAACCTGAAAGGTCTTTATTCTTTATGGGCACAATGGTATTTCGGTTTAGTCGTTCCACCGATGATGTTAATGTTATTGGAATACCCACAGACCATTGATACTGATTATAATCTTTTTCAGGTCGAATTTCATGAAACAGGCAGGCCAAGCGTTGTTTATTACCAGTTAACGTGGATAGATGAATCAACATCCTTGCTGGAACGTTATCGTTCTATGCTGGAAAGGCATATTATTCCTATATGTAAGAAGATTGAATCTTACCGTGGAATCAATGGGCGTTTATTGTGGAATAATATAGGTTACATTATGCATTGGTACTTAAATAATTTCAGGGAAAGAATGGGTGAACGGCAATATAATAATTTAATACATAATCTTTTCTTTGAACAAACACTTCCTGATGGTAGGGATAACCCGCTTTATCGTACCGTGATTATGAGAAACAAGATAATACAGCGTCGTTGTTGCTGTTTTAGGAATAAACTACCGGGCGTGAGTGATTGTCATGATTGCCCTGTTAACTCTACGGAATAATTAATTTTGTGATTTCCTAAAAGCAAATATAAATCATACGGGTGATTTATATAATTCCCTGTATGGTTATTTGTAAATTTAATTTTATTTTTATATTGGTTTTAACAAACCATAATAATTTATATTTACTTTATATTCTTTTAAATTCTTAGAAGAATTTGGTTCATCTGAATTTATCTATGTTTGTAACACATTGTGAATGAGATCGTCATATCGATATATTTTCTGCTGATGGAATATGTGTTTTTCAGTGATGACTTATATTTTGGTTGCCCCATCAGAAAGGAAAATCAGGCAATTCACCTGGGGAATATTTCGGACAATCTGATGGCTGCATTATGGAGGGAAAATCCATTACAGCTGATTGAGTCGAACCAGAACTTAGTCAACAATTTAAGCGTTATGATTTATTTACACCTGAAATTAAACGTTGTTGTCTGAATCGTTTACAGATTGCCAACAATCGTCAAATGCTTGATTTATCCGATCCAGCGCAGAGCTTCAAATTTTCTGATAATTTGACCAATCCAATTGCTCAATTTGTTAATAACTTTTAAGACGTTATTGAATATAACGGGAACTCATGTTCCCGTTAGCTCTCCTCATTAATGCTAAACTTTCTCCGGTGATTTTCTGTTTGGCGCTGTTTTTCAAGATATTGCTAATCCACTTCAAACAGGAATTTAAAAGCATATATCTGATTGATTAGTCGATATATGCAATAAATTTTAATGGGCTCCCCCACTATCTTTGCCACTAGCAGAAAATGGCGGCTTTGCCATCCAAACCAATAACGTCAAAATCAGAAACACACTGGCTGATAGCCAAAAGATTTCGTTGGCGGAGATAATTAACCCTTGGTGGGTGATCTGTTTTGCCAGATAAGCAGAGATTTGTTGGTCATTCATACCTGACTGAGTCATTTGATGATGAATTTGCTGGTAATTAGGATTATATGGATTGATGTGCTCTGCAAGATTGACATGGTGTATAGCCTCACGTTGTGTCCACATTGTGGTCGTGATAGATGTACCAATTGACCCTGCAAGTATGCGGGTAAAATTTGACAGGCTGGACGCTGAAGCCATGCGCTCTGGTGAGAGCCCTGATAGGGTAATGGTTGTCAGAGGCATAAAGAAACACGCCATGGCAAACCCTTGAACGAATTGAGGCCATGCCACAGCAGTAAAATCTATACCCGGTTCGAACGTATAGGCCCGCCAATAGAAGCAGATAGTATAAATGATGAAACTGAAAGTCACGATGTAGCGCATATCCACTTTATGCCCAAATTTGCCAATAATTGGGGTTAACAGCAGTGGCATCAATCCTATAGGTGCAGCGGCAAAACCAGCCCAAGTCGCGGTATAGCCGTAAACCTCCTGCAATAGCTGTGGCAATAAGACAATCGAGCCAAAGTACAGCATAAAGGCGAGACTAATACTGAGTGTGCCGATGCAAAAATTGCGCTCTTTAAAGAGTGATAGATCGATAATCGGATGATCGTCCGTTAACTCCCAGACAATAAGGAGCATCAGAGCGATAACAGCAATTACTGTCAGGACAATAATCTCAGTGGAGTTAAACCAGTCAAGTTCCTTGCCTTGATCGAGCATAATTTGCAGACAGCCTATGCCAATCACCAATAGGCATAATCCAACCATATCAATTGGATTGATTTTTGTCTGTGTTTCACGGCCGCGCAATAATTGCATGACGCCAAAGATAATGGCGATACCAAGAGGAATGTTAATGAAAAAAATCCATCCCCAATGGTAATTATCACTGATATACCCTCCAAGAATAGGCCCGCAAATAGGGGCAACCACGATCACGACAGACCAAAGTGCCAGAGCCATATTTCGCTTTGCAGGCGGATAATTATTCAGCAGCAAACTTTGGCAAAGAGGAAGCACAGGGCCAGCGGCCAGGCCTTGGACAACACGGAAAAAAATCAACATTCCGAGGCTGTTGGAAATTCCACATAACCAAGATGCAAACGTGAAAATAGCCGCAGACCAGAGAAACAATTTCACTTCACCAATGCGTTTTGCTAACCAACCGGTAATGGGTATGGAGATTGCATTGGCTACACCGAAAGAAGTAATGACCCATGTGCCTTGTGAGCTTGAAGCCCCCAAATTACCTGCAATCGTTGGAATGGCGACGTTGGCAATGGTAGAGTCGAGAACGAGCATGAAAGTCGCCATTGCAAGTGAAATGGTCAGAAGAGCCAGTTTCGCGCCTGTAAGGGGTTCTCTTATTACCATGACTCCCCCTTAAATCGGGTTTCCTGAATTACTATTAATAATGTCAGTAATTAGTTGGTTAGCAGGAGCCATATCAATTGTCAGAGCATTAGTATGGTAGGCAGGGAGGGCGCGTTCAGTCGTTGCCAGCGTAACACCATCCATATTTGCTGTATTCACGGTGACTGATGTCGATAACCCAATTCGCAGAGGATGCTGTTCCAACTGTTTTGCATCTAGTTCAATACGGACTGGCAGGCGCTGTACAACTTTAATCCAGTTGCCGCTGGCATTTTGCGCTGGTAATAGAGAGAAAGCACTGCCGGTTCCCATATCAATTCCCGTGATCTTGCCGGTATAGATAACCTCGTCGCCATAGAAATCGCTGGTGATTTTGGCGGGCTGCCCTATCCGCATGTTGGCAAGCTGGGTTTCTTTGAAGTTGGCCTCAATCCACATATTGTTAGCAGGAACGATAGCCATTAATGGTGTTCCTTGATTGATGCGGGAACCTACTTGAACCCCACGGCGTGCAACATAGCCATCAATAGGGTTGACAATTTTGGTTCTCTGCAAGGTAAGCCAGGCATCACGAATGGCAGAGGCGGCCTTTTCGACGGTAGGCTGTTTTTCCAACGGAGTATTCAGTATGGTGGCCTGATTGCTTTGGTATTGAGCGACGGCAATATCTAAATCTGCCTGAGCTGTAGCGACATTTTCACGCATGTGCTGCAATTCTTCTTTACCAATTAAATCCTTTGAGCCGAGTATCTCTCTTCGGTTGAGATCATTTTGTGTTTTTCTGAGCGCAATTTTTTTCAATTCAATGGTTGCTTGATACCTTTTACTGTCGATCATCTGCTGATGAGTTATTCGGACAGTATTGGCCAATTCATTCTCCGCTCTTTTTAAGGCCAGTTCAGCGTCACGAGGATCAAGCTGTACTAGCGTCTGACCACTTTTAACAAAATCAGTACCATCAAAATTGACAGTAATAACGCTTCCTGCGATTTGCGACATGATCTGTATTTGATTGCCTGTTACGTAGGCATTGTCGGTTTTTTGTTGATAACGTAAAACAGAAAACCAGTAAACGGTATAAACCACACCAAGTATAAGGAAGAGCAGTGTCAGTAACATGATGATATTGCGGCGTAGTCGTTTCTTATCACCAAGTTTTGCGCTCGATGGGAGTTGTGCTTTCTCGCTAGCACTCATAGAGAATCTCCGTGTTTGTTCTAATATCGGGTATATATGCTGTGTGGTAACTGTTTATCCAATAACCAATTATTGGATAAATAGTGTCTCCAGTAGTGAATGTTTACACCACTGGAAAGGCGAACGATATGGATTCAAATATTGCCTGAAGGCAATAATTAGCCATATGAAGCATCAGATGATACTGGCTAGCAGAAAAGTTTTTTTAGCGAAAAGCGTCATAAGCCCCGTCCTGTGCGAGGCTGTTGCAAAGCCTCGATAGGACGGCGAGCAGTCATGTTATGTTACTTAACATGTTTTTGATTCAAAACTGCTCGGAAAGGGACAATTACTTATTAAAACAATCCCCAATGTTATCTAATTGATTCAATATTTTTCTCATCAATTTTTCTAACTGCTTTTGCTCCTCTATATCAAGTGCAGACCAAAGTTTAACTAAGCAGTCATGCTGAGGTGGAAGTAAATTGTTCAAGAAACTTGAACCTTTTTCTGTCAGGTGAAGATGGAGGCAACGACGATCGTTATGACTTTCCTTCCTCTCTATCCAGCCTTGCTTTTCTAATTCATCTGCAATTCGGGTTGCATTTGTGCGGGAAGAACCCAACGCAGCACTAAGTTCTGATGGCTGAATGCTACGACTTTCTTTGGTATCCAGAATCATCAGAGCCATAAACAAGGTTTCATTGATTCCTTGCGCTTTCAGCATGTTGTTGCGATTTTCCAGAATTTTACTCTGGACATGCATCGATAAGCGAGTGAGTAATATCTCTTGATAGGGAAAACTTTTTTGCTGTGCTACACGGCAATTAAGTAACTCTTCTGTGGGAGTGAATGAACTTTCCATTGTTTAGATACCTTATTAGTTTCAACCGGTAAAGTAACTTCTGTTAAAAACCATACAAATACTATATTAAAAGTTAAATTTAGCAATTGTAGTTATTTATTATCATCATATTTCTTTGAATATTGATACCTAATTCATAAATACCTTGAATATTATTCCAAAAACGACAGCACCAGATAGTGTGGAAACGATAATGCTTCGTGTCTTATAGAACAACAAACAGATAGTCAGGCATCCTATTAAAGTAGGTAAAAATTTATTATGTTCTTTCATCACATCAGGGATACCTGAGACGATGAGCAGTGAGCAAATTGATGCGATACCAATGCTGTCGAGTATTGTGCCCATTTTTCCTGCTTTTCTGGCAGGAGCACGGTTGGCTCCCAAACGCAGGGGGAGGTAGCGGAATAAAAAGTTGGCAGCGCCTACAACAAGGCCGATAAAAAGTATTCTATTATCAATCATGTAATGTACCGTTATTCAACGGAGAGGTCTTGTCGGCTTGCAGAAGGGCTGCTAAACAGCCGCCCAGAATACCTGCAAGAATGGCAATGGGTATTGAAAAAAATGTAATGCCTATTAAAGCCCCTGATAAGGCGGCAACAACACAGTAGCTATTTTGTTTTTTGAAAGAGGCTAATAAGAAACTTAAAAACAGGGCTGGCAGCATAAAAGTCATAGCGGCTTCAACGGCAGGATATGAATCCAGATAACCATTGCCCAATATAGCCCCTGCCATAGTACCTAATATCCAAGAAAACCAAGAGCACATTGCAATGGCAACCATCCAGTTTTCACTCCAGCTACGCTGATTTTTAATCAGTTTGGTTGTCGCTGCGGCAAAAACCTCGTCAGTCAGGCCAAAAGCCCAAATCACGGTTTTCTTTTCCGATAATTTTTGTTTAATGCGATGGCGCAAAGCCGGGCCATAAAGAATATGGCGGATATCCATTGCCATAACAGTGAAGGCAGCAACCCACAACGACATTCCCGCACTAAGTAGGGCCGTTATGACAAACTGACTTGCTCCTGCGTAAATAACGCATGAAAAAAATATGGCTTCCAGGGGAGTGAATCCCAATTTGACTGCGCTTAAGCCGAATGCAAAAGAGATGGGAATATAGCCAATAGCTATAGGGAGACTATCAAAAACACCTTCTTTAAATGAAGATGTTTTGTTCGGCAGAGGCGTCTCAGGCATCGGAGCTTCAGATATTGGTATATCAGGCACAGATTTTTCGGGTATCGGCATGGACATTTTGTGTTTTATTAATAGGTGAAACAACATTAACAAAATATGGTGAAAGTGAAAATATGAAATATCGAAATTATTTAATAAATATTATCTAGAACAAGGAGTTTTATAGGGATTTTTGGTGGTATGCAGGAAGTTATCAAATTTTGTTAATATTTTATAGTTGTATGCAACTTTAGTTATGTTCAGTCAAGGGAATGACTATCTCCTTGAATCATCCTGCTACGATTTTTTGATGAACTTTTAGCCATCTCCAGCGGTTAATGCTCAATATCAATCTCTGAAACTTTAGTGGTGAGCATAGCTTAGTTTCGTTCACTTATTTCAGTCATATAGCTAACTATATGACTGAAATAGATTGGAAGTGAATAAATACGATCTAATAAGATAATTTTTTCATGATTCTAAGGTGGTTAAAGTTATTTTTTTCATATGAATGAATTAATCTTCATTCCTTTTTAATAATTTATCTTTAAAAAATAAGTCATACAATTCAATAGATTGAAGTTATTTTGATTGTTCATTAAAATGGCTTTAGTTAATTTTAATCTAAAGAGTGATTTCCTGATTTTGAATATTTATTATCGTGAGGTTAATAAATATAATATTAAATTAAGTATCGTAATAATAAAGGTTGGCTTAACTGTTTATGATTTGTGAAGATAATTATATTGTTTTTAGTGTGTATTTTTTATTAAAGAAGATACTCGGGAAAAATATCGTTTTAGAATTTATTGCCTTGAGTCCTAATCATAGAATAGAACAACTCCCCATCACTATTTTACCGTAAAAGTCTTTAATTACTCAGTATAGCAGGGCTATTCAACGCATTGTTTAATTGATAATGCTGTAGGGTAGATCATCGTGTTTGCCATAAATGATAACGCTTCTGGTAAAATTACTCAGTGATATCTATAGTTAACTATAATGAAAATTAACATTTTTTTATCACACTAAGATAATTTTTTTGAGAAATTAGTACTATATATTGTCTATTTTTTGTTTTATTTTATCTATATATAGTGTTTTTTCATTTTTTAAATGGACTGTATTAAAAATAAAATATCCAATATTATTGGCAGATCCATAATTTTAATTATCAGAAGGCGTAATGGTTTCTTTATCAAATTGTCAGATGTGTAATCGAATTCATCATTGCAAATTGATGAAAGGGCGATTTAGGCTAGTATAGAAATTTGATTAATAATAAATTAAATGGAGGTAGTTTATGTACCATCATTACCTGAATACTCCAGAAGGATTTCCTAAGCCTTATGTACATATCACTGCGGATGATGAAGGAGTGACCAGTATCTATTTCGTTAATGAAAAGAGCGAGTTAGAGTCAAAAAATGCGATTACTAAGCAGTGTGTAAAAGAATTGCAGGAATATTTCAA
Organism: Xenorhabdus littoralis; assembly: GCF_033949345.1. NCBI lineage: Bacteria > Pseudomonadati > Pseudomonadota > Gammaproteobacteria > Enterobacterales > Morganellaceae > Xenorhabdus > Xenorhabdus littoralis. Next base: position 28,191 of record NZ_VCDP01000011.1, on the reverse strand, counting down.
AGGAAAGCGGCTGACTTTTACTGTTCCTTTAAGTATACGGGGAACTGAATTTCAGAAGCGGGTCTGGCAGCAGCTCTGCAACATTCCTTATGGAGAAATGTGGAGCTATAAACAATTGGCATTGACACTGGGATCGGTAAATTATTGTCGCGCGGTCGGTATGGCGAATTCACGCAATCCCATCTCATTGATTGTGCCTTGTCATCGAGTGATTGGTCATGATGGTAAGTTAGTCGGCTATACCGGGGGGCTGGATATCAAGGGATGGCTGCTGGAGCATGAAAAAGGTAAGAAGGCGAAAAGTAAACAAAGTTAAAATGAAATGCTAATTTATTTGTGAAATCATTATTGGCGTATAGAATCAAAAGATGTAATTAAACGGAATGGACGTTTTTTTACATCTTGTTCTATATTTCGTGATCTATGTTGCAGACAATGGACTATATTATTTGTTGTACTGTACGTGACGCTAAGTTTGTGTCTTTTTTATTAAAGGTAAGTTTGATGTCTAAAATTAAAGGTAACGTTAAGTGGTTTAATGAATCCAAAGGATTCGGTTTTATCACTCCAGAAGATGGTAGCAAAGATGTTTTTGTACACTTTTCCGCCATTCACTCTAACGGATTCAAAACTCTTGCTGAAGGGCAAAAAGTAGAGTTTGAAATTACTGAAGGCGAGAAAGGTCCATCTGCTGCGAACGTTGTCGCAATCTAATTTCGAATCCCATATTCCGAAAACCCGTTCTTAGTAACGGGTTTTTTTACGTTTATTTTTTATGGTGTATTTACGGTTATAGTGTTTGATTTTGGGGCGGTTATGACAGTTTGTTCATAACAGCAAAAGCAAACGCCGTCATCAATAGAGAACCCGTCACATTAACTATGATACCGAACAACGCCCAACCTATTTTTCCCGCTTGTAATAGATAAAACACTTCCGCAGAAAAAGTTGAAAAGGTGGTCAGGCCGCCACAGAAACCTGTAGTGAGCAATAGTTTCCAAATGGGATCAACATGTGTGGATTTACTGAAATAAGCCAAACTCAATCCGATGATGAATGCGCCGGTGCAATTAGCCGTCAGCGTACCAACGGCAATCGGGGAAGAAGGGTTATTCAGGCGGAGGCTGATGAGCCAGCGTAACACGCTACCCAAGCCACCACCGATAAATACAGCAAATACAATATTTATCATAATGGTGGCGAGAGGTTATTTGACTTCCATGCCCTTGGCTTGCAAATCAGCATGGTAAGACGAACGAACAAACGGGCCGCAAGCTGCGTGGGTAAAGCCCATTTCTAACGCTGCTTCTTTCATTTCTTCAAACTCAGCAGGGCTAACATAGCGCTGGACTGGCAAGTGATGGCGACTTGGCTGTAAATATTGACCAAGGGTCAGCATGGTGACACCATGACGACGCAAATCACGCATGACTTCTACGATTTCTTCGTTGGTTTCACCCAATCCCACCATCAAACCTGACTTAGTTGGGATATCAGGATGAGCTTCCTTGAATTTTTCCAGTAGCTTCAATGACCACTCGTAGTTAGCACCAGGACGAACCTGACGATAAACCCGTGGTACGTTCTCCATATTGTGGTTAAACACATCAGGAGGGGTCGCAGTCAGAATTTCCAGTGCACGATCCATACGACCACGGAAATCCGGCACCAGAGTTTCTATTTTAATGGATGGATTTTTCTCACGAATCGCAGAGATACAGTCAGCAAAATGTTGTGCACCGCCATCACGCAGGTCATCACGGTCAACAGATGTGATAACGACATAGCGCAGCCCCATATCTTGAATGGTCTGTGCAAGCTTGAGAGGTTCATTTGCATCAGGTGTATTCGGACGGCCATGGGCTACGTCACAGAACGGGCAGCGACGGGTACAGATAGCACCAAGGATCATAAAGGTAGCTGTTCCGTGGTTAAAGCACTCAGCGAGGTTAGGGCAAGAGGCTTCTTCGCAGACGGAATGCAACCCATTTTTGCGCATTGCAGATTTGATGCCCTGAATGCGGCTGGAATCTGCAGGAAGTTTGATTTTCATCCACTCAGGTTTACGCAAGAGTGCTTCGCGTTCTGTGGCAACTGTCTTCACAGGGATCAAAGCCATCTTGTCTGCGTCGCGGTATTTGACACCACGTTCCATCTGAATTGGTTTACTCATAATCGTGCCGGTTCCAGTTATATTCTTCAGATTTTGACTTACTGCCTGATAATTAAGTAAAAAATATCAGGTTAATAAGCCGATTAAAATTTTTTTGAAAAATGTTAAAAAATTATATCATCTTTCATCGCTGAGTTGAAATCCCAAGATCTGACAGAATTTTTCTACCAGAACGGGTTGTACATCTTTAACAGTCACCCCGGTAACGAGATCACTGAGTTGGATCATCTGCATACCAGCGTAACCACATGGATTAATGCGTAAAAATGGTTGTAAATCCATGTCAATATTCAGTGCCAGACCATGGAAAGAACAGCCTTTTCGGATACGCAGGCCAACGGAACATATTTTATTACCTGTGACATAAACACCGGGGGCATCTGGGCGAGCGTAAGCTTCTACACCAAAGTGATCCAGCGTTTCTACTACGGTCTTTTCGATAACCGTTACCAACTGGCGTACCCCAATTTTTGACCGCTTCAAATCAATCAAGACATACATGACTTGTTGTCCGGGCGCGTGATAGGTGACCTGACCACCTCTGTCTGATTGGATGACAGGGATATCACCTGGCGCAAGTACATGTTCAGCTTTGCCTGCTTGACCTTGTGTAAACACTTTTTCATGTTGGACAAGCCAGATTTCATCAGGTGTTTCCGCAGTACGCTGTTCAGTGAACTGATGCATGGCATCAGAAACCGGCGTGTAAGGCTGAATACCTAACTGGCGTAAAATAACGGTGTTATGTTGCAATGGGAACGTCATCATTTGTTAACAAAAAGTGCCTGCCAGTATAACGCCCTAAAATGATTCCCACCAGTTTGAGAATGCCCTAACTCAATAATATTGTTAATTAGACGAATATATTTTTATTTTATATTATCATAGTTATATATTTCGATGATTTTCCCTTTAATCTCTGTTTGAGCTAACAGATGGTCAAAAAAAACCAATTACTGATTGTCGGGCATCTTTGTAGTTTTCTGGTGCTTCTATACAGCCTCTCAATGTTGCTGCCTATTTTTGTTGCTTTGTTTTATAAAGAAAAAAGCGTTTTCGCTTTTTTTGAAACATTTGTGATTGGGTTAGTTTCTGGTGGAGTTGGCTGGTATTTTACCCGTAAAATCAAAGCACAGCCCAGTACGCAAGATGGATTTCTTATCATTGTGCTATTTTGGCTGTTGTTCTCATTGCTAAGCGCTTTGCCTTTCGTACTCGACAAAAGTTTGAATATTAACCTTGTGGATGCAATGTTTGAAGGTGTTTCGGGTATCACAACCACAGGGGCAACAGTGCTGAATGATGTATCAGCACTGCCTAAGTCTGTCCTCTATTATCGTGCCCAACTCAATTTTATTGGCGGATTAGGTGTAGTTGTCCTTGCTGTTGCCATCCTGCCATTACTGGGAATTGGTGGGGCAAAACTCTATCAATCAGAAATGCCCGGCCCTTTTAAAGAAGAACGATTAACTCCACGCCTTGCAGATAGTGCCAAAAGCTTATGGGTCGTTTATCTGTTACTGGGGGGAGGGTGTACGGTAAGTTTCTGGGCGGCGGGAATGTCTTGGTTTGATGCCATTTGTCACGGTATCTCTACCGTCTCTTTGGGAGGATTCTCAACCCGGAATGAAAGTCTTGGTTATTATGACAGCGCAGCCATTGAAATGGTGGGGGGAATTTTTTCGGTACTCTCGGCAGTTAACTTTACGCTTTATTTCGTGGCTCTGACACGTCGTAGTCTGAAACCGCTGTTAAAAAATGCTGAGCTACAATTCTTCTTATTGGTATTGGCGGCAATAGTTTGCATTATCTGGCTGGAATTATACCGTTCAGGTATGTATGGCGTAAAAGATGCTTTTGTTCATGGTTTTTTCATGACCAGCTCCATGATGACTGATAACGGTCTGGCAACCTCTGATTATGCCCAATGGCCGCCTCATACTATTTTGCTGTTGCTGGCAGTCAGTTTTTTTGGTGGTTGTGTGGGTTCGACTTGTGGTGGTATCAAAGCACTCCGCTTTATGATTTTAGCGAAACAAAGCTTCAGCGAAATTAACCAACTTGTTCATCCGAATGCCATCTCAACGATTAAAATTGGTCAATCTGTGGTTCAGGAAAGGGTACTGCGTTCTGTCTGGGGATTCTTCTTCCTCTATGTTTTTTTCAGTTGTTTCTTTATCTGGGCGTTGAATTTGCTCGGTTATGATTTAGTGACTTCATTTGCCACCGTTGCCGCCTGTATCAATAATATGGGGATCGGATACGGTGCTACGGCACAAGGTTTTGGTGATCTTGATGCCACCGCCAAATGGATGATGTGTGCCGCAATGCTACTGGGACGATTGGAGATTTATCCAATACTGATTTTGTGCTCGAAAGCGTTTTGGCGCTTTTGAATGATCTATCTACGCAAGAGACACATTATTTAATGGCAGTGACGTCGTGTCTAGTGTTTGGGTCGGAAAAAACGCTGACTAAAAAATCAGCGTTTATAAGAAGCATTGTTACAGCACAACGCGTACCAGCTCTAATGCGCCCAATTCTTCATACAGTATTTCAACTTGATCAATATGCGTCGCGTTGATAGTAATGGAGACCGAGTGGTAATTGCCTTTGCTGCTTGGCTTAACAACTGGAGAGTAATCGCCCGGTGCATGGCGCTGAACTACTTCAACAACTTGATCCACCAGCTCAGGTTGAGCTAAACCCATCACTTTGTAGGTAAATGAGCAGGGGAACTCAAGCAGTTCATTTAATTTCGTTTTCATGGGCGTTCCTCATGTATTTGCCACAGCAAGTCAACTGTCCTGCTGTGGCGTGATAATTTTCTGACAATATTCAACTAAACAATCAATATGTAACTAATATAAGGCTCAATATCCGGCTTTCAAGAGATCAACCAAACCAGTGGTGGAACATCAGTCGGATATAGTCGATCATACGGCTGAAGAAGCCTCCTTCTTTCACTTCCTGCATCACAACCAATGGACGTTGTTCAATCGTTTTACCATCGAGTTGGAAGTTAATCGTTCCAACAATCTGATGCTTGGCAAGTGGTGCATGCAGTTCGGTATTATTCAATACATAGCTGGCTTTCAGGTCTTTCAGGCGACCACGAGGGATCGTCAGATAAACATCTTTATCTACGCCAAGCTGGACTTTATCGGTATCACCAAACCAGATTGGTTCTGACGCAAATTCTTTACCTACTTGCAGTGGTGAAACGGTTTCGAAGAAACGGAAGCCCCAGGTCAGCAATTTTTTGCTGTCAGTTTCACGGCCTTTAAAAGTAGGGCTGCCCATCACGGCAGAGATCAAACGCATATTGCCTTCGGTAGCAGAAGAAACAAGGTTGTATCCTGCGCCATTGGTATGGCCTGTTTTAATGCCATCAACGTTCAGGCTCTTGTCCCATAACAAGCCATTACGGTTTGGCTGACGAATGTTGTTGTAGGTAAATTCTTTCTCTTTATAGATAGAATATTCATCTGGTACATCGCGGATGAGAGCCTGACCAATCATAGCCATATCGTGGGCGGAGCTATATTGACCATGAGCATCCAGACCGTGAACTGTTTGGAAGTGTGTGTTTTGTAGTCCCAGACTCTCGACATATTTATTCATTAAACTGACGAACGCATCTTGGCTGCCTGCTACATAATCTGCCATTGCGACACAAGCGTCATTGCCTGACTGTAGATTGATACCACGGGACAGCATGGCTACCGAAACTTGGTCACCGGGTTTCAGAAACATTAAAGAGGAGCCTTTAAATATCGGGTTTCCTGTAGCCCAAGCATCTTTACCTACGGTAACGATGTCATTCTGACCAATTTTTCCTGATTTGATGGCTTGACCAATTACGTAGCTGGTCATCATTTTGGTCAAACTGGCAGGGTCACGGCGGATATCCGCATTTTTCTCAGCTAATACCTTTCCTGAATTGTAATCAATCAGAATATAGGCTTCTGAATCTAGTTCAGGAACACCGGGGATCATAGTTTTGAAATTATCATCCGTGTTAGCGAACGCAGAAATGCTGGTAGCCAGAGCGATGCCTAATGTGGCACTTTTAATAAAACGAGAAGTAACGATGTATTTCATGATTGATTAGATAACATCCGTAAGAAAGGGATTGATAATAAGGCACATAATAACAAATGCAAAAAAGGCTGACATTAAACAAAATTAGGTGATTTGAAGGTTTGCACTTTTTTACCCGATTTTTGTTCACCTCAAATTTCGGGTTGCAGCCAACAAAGCTGCAACCCGAAATTTATTAGGAACAGCGAATCAAGGAGCAACAATAAAAGAGGATTGGTGCATTTGATCCGTTAATTTCTTTTGTATTTCGCTAGCTTGTTGGCGGCTGTTGAATGGCCCCAACTGGACACGATAGACATGACCAAACTGAGTGATGCGACCTTGCACGTTGAAGCGCTGGCTCAACGATTGTTGCCATTCTTTGGCTTTTTGCTCAATGCTGACAGCACCTACTTGCACCATATAATTTCCTGTTGCTGTTGAATTAGCAGATGCTGTTGAATCTGACGATACCTGCGGGGCAGGTGGTGTTTTTGCCTCAGAAAGCGTATTTGTGCCAGAAAGCATATGCGAGCCAGAGTGCGCTACCTCAGGCGCTGAGGTGACAGGCTGAGCTTCTGTATTTCCTGACAGAGGTTGTGCAGTCGCTGGTGGCTCACTGGTGTTCTGTTCAACAGCATTGTCCATCATGGATGGTGAATTTGATGATTGAGAACTAAGGTCGGGTCTGTCCGGTAAAGCATAACTTTGTTTGACGATCGTCGAGCCTTCTGTTCCCAAACCCGAAAGTGAGCCATCGGATGCAATCAGAATGCCATCCAGTTTCACTCTGCTCTGTGGCATCAAATTCAGGCGCTCTGCTGCTGCACGTGATAATTCGATGATTTTACCCGGCTTATTGTAAGGGCCTCGTTCATTGATCCTGACAATCATCATGCGTCCGTTACTTAAATTAGTAACGCGTACATAACTCGGAATAGGAAGTGTCGGGTGAGAAGCTGTTAAGGCATAAGGGCTGGCCCGCTCACCAATTGCTGTCAGTTTTCCATTGGACTCTTCACCAAACCAGCTGGCATAGCCTGTTTGGGTGAAACGGGCAGGATCTTGCACGATGCGATACGTTTGCCCGTCCCGCTGATAATCTTGATTGGCGCTTGGGTGATAAGGCTCATAATGAGGCTCTGCACCCAACACATCACGAGTCGGAACGGAGGGAAGGGAAGATACCCGATCATTGCCTGTTGTTGTACAACCTGATATCAGTACCGCTACGATGCTAAGTATGAGCCATTGTTGACGCATGAAACTTCTTCCTCATAAACTTTTGGACAATAACTTGCGATGCGTGTGTATCGACATGATAATGCCGAATCCCGCCATTAAGACAACCAATGCTGACCCTCCATAACTAATTAACGGGAGGGGAACTCCGACTACCGGCAGAATACCGCTTACCATGCCGATATTTACGAAAACATAGACAAATAAAATGAGTATAAGCCCTCCGACCATTACCCGGCCGAAAGTATTCTGAGCTTTGGCGGCAATAAATAAGCCCCGCATAATGATCAATAAATAGAGTCCGAGTAAAACAAGAACGCCTATTAGTCCTAATTCTTCAGATAAAACAGCGAAAATGAAGTCGGTATGTCGTTCAGGCAGGAACTCAAGCTGTGATTGTGTACCTTGTAGCCAGCCTTTTCCAAATAACCCACCGGAGCCGATGGCAATTTTAGATTGGATAATATGGTAGCCTTTCCCCAGAGGATCACTTTCAGGATCAAGTAACATCATAACGCGATCACGTTGATAGTCGTGCATGAGGAAAAACCACAATATGGGTATGAAGCAGGCAACCAATACAACCGCAACGCCGATTAATCTCCAGTTCATCCCTGCCAGAAAGAGAATGAATATGCCGGAGGCGGCAACCAAAATGGAAGTTCCCAAATCTGGTTGTGCTGCCACCAGAAGAGTAGGCAGAAAGGTTAAAAATAACGCTATTCCGGTATTTTTCAACGAAGGAGGGCAAAGATCGCGGTTCATAAAACGAGCCACCATCAGGGGGACTGCAATTTTGGCAATTTCTGATGGTTGGAAGCGCACAATGCCCAGATCCAACCAGCGTTGTGCTCCCTTACTGATTTGCCCAAAAACATCGACCAGAATGAGCAGTATTATACATCCAATATAGAGGTAAGGAGCCCAATTTTCGTATATGCGCGGAGGGATTTGAGCCAATACGATCATCACTACAAGGCCCATGAGAACTTGCCCTATTTTGCGCTCCATCATATCTACGTCTTGTCCACTGGCGCTCCACATAATGAAAAGACTATAGGCCAGTAATGCCAGAATGCACAGCAGCAGTGGAATATCTATATGTATTCGGGTCCAGAAAGGAACCTTATTTTGAGAGTCTGTCATCGCTTTACTCAATTAGCTTATGTTCCGATCGCTGGTGTTCTGGTAGCCTGTACCCCTGTTGCAGCAGGAGAGGCAGTATTGTTATCCCTAAGTAAAATATGATCCAGAATTTGGCGAACGATAGCGCCCACTGGCGGCCCAGAGCCACCATTCTCCAGAATGATGGAAATGGACACTGTCGGATTGTCATAGGGCGCAAATGCAATCATTAGCTTATGATCACGCAGGTGTTCAGCAAGTTTGCTCGCATTATAGGTTTCATAGCTGAAAACCTGAGCAGTACCTGATTTTACGGCTGCTTTGTACGGTGTGCCAGCAAAAGACCTGCGCGCAGTTCCATTGGGAGCATTGGCAACACCATACATGCCATCTTTGGCGATTTCCCAGTATCCGGAATGGATATCCCCAATCGGCTCACTGACTGGAGGCTGGTAAGCTTGCATTTCGCCGTTTACACGAGTGCTCATCAAGAAATGCGGCGTTTTCACTTCACCATCATTAATCAATATCATCAGAGCCTTGACCATTTGCATGGGGGTTGCAGTCCAATAGCCCTGCCCGATGCCAACGGAAATGGTATCGCCTTGATACCACGGTTTTTTATAGCGCTTGGATTTCCATTCACGGGTCGGCATGTTGCCCGGACTCTCTTCTTTCAAATCAATGCCCGTAAATTGACCATAGCCGAATTTTGTCATCCATTCGGATAGTTTATCGATACCCATATCATAGGCGAGTTGGTAGAAAAAAGTATCCGACGATTCGACAAGCGATTTATGGACATTCAGTTTTCCATGCCCCCAGCGTTTCCAGTCACGGTAACGTTTTTCTGATCCGGGCAATTGCCACCAGCCGGGATCGTTTATTGTGGTGTTCTTTGTGATGACATCACTGCTCAGAGCAGACGCGGCTATAAAAGGTTTTACCGTCGATGCTGGTGGATAAGCACCTTGGGTTGCCCGGTTAATCAGCGGACGATTGGGGTCGCTAAGCAGCGTTTTATAGTCCTTGCTGGAAATACCATCAACAAATAGATTCGGATCGTAGCTCGGGTTGGACACCATGGCTAAAACCTCCCCGGTACGGGGATCGGTGACGACAACACCTGCACGGCTGGTTGTCAATATTTCTTCGATATAGGTTTGCAGCTCTAAATCGATAGACAGGTAAATATCTTTACCTGCTTGCGGAGGTTGTTCATGCAACTGGCGGATCACTTTGCCACGGTTGTTAACTTCTACTTCTTCGTAACCGGGTTTGCCATGCAGGACAGACTCGTAATAACGTTCAATACCCAGTTTGCCGATATCATGTGTAGCTGCGTAGTCTGGTAAAATACCATCTTTGTCGAGCCGCTCTACGTCTTTATCGTTGATTTTGGCAACGTAGCCAATCACATGGGTTAAGGCAGAACCGTAAGGATAGTAGCGCCGTTGATAGCCCTTGATTTCCAGCCCAGGAAAACGATACTGATTGACTGAAAAGCGGGCAACCTGTACTTGTGTCAGTGGTGTTTTCAGCGGAATAGAGGTAAAACGCCGTGCGCGTTGGCGTTCTTTTCTGAAGTTTTCAATATCTTCATCAGTCAATCCAATGACGGAGCGCAGTTCCTCTAATGTCTTATCAAGGTTAGCGACTTTTTGTGGCACGATTTCTAACTGGTAAATAGTTCGGTTAGCCGCTAGAGGTGTGCCATTGCGGTCATAAATGATACCCCGGCTTGGGGCAATGGGAACGAGCTTAATGCGGTTCCCATTCGATCGGGTTTGATAATCTTCGTGGCGGGTGATCTGGAGATTATAGAGATTGGCAATCAGGATGCCCGTTAAAATAATAATACCAATAAACGCCACGAGCGCGCGGCGTATAAATAGAGCTGATTCAGCCGAATGATCGCGAAAAGGGGTTCGTTTATTCTTCATCCCATTGCCAGAATTCACGGTGATAGATTATCCAATTTATTCCCGATGATAAGGGTGGTTAGTTGTGATGCTCCACGCTCGATAAAGACTCTCTGCAACCAGAACCCGTACAAGAGGGTGTGGCATGGTCAGGGGAGAAAGAGACCAGCTTTGTTCCGCTGCTGCTTTGCAGGCAGGAGCCAAACCTTCAGGGCCACCAATCAGTAAACTGACATTCCTGCCATCCAGCTTCCAGCGTTCAAGTTGCTGCGCCAATTGTGGGGTATCCCAGCGAGAACCGGGAATATCCAGCGTCACAATACGATTTCCCTTACCGACCGCCGCCAGCATTTGTTCGCCTTCTTTTTCCAGAATGCGCTTGATATCAGCATTTTTACCTCGTTTTCCCGCCGGAATTTCAATTAACTCAAAAGGCATATCCTTGGGAAAACGATTCAAATAATCAATGAAGCCGGTCTGAACCCAGTCCGGCATTTTTGTTCCTACAGCGACTAATTGTAACTTCAAACTCAGCTCCAGAGTTTTTCCAATTCGTACATGCGGCGGCTGTCTTCCTGCATAACGTGAACCATGATTTCACCAAGATCTACGACTACCCAGTCTGAAACACCTTGCCCTTCAACACCCAGAGGCATAATGCCCACTTTGCGGCAGTCATCAACCAGATTATCCGCTACAGACATCAGATGGCGGCTTGATGTTCCGGTGCAGATGACCATGCAGTCAGTGACGCTGGATTTACCACGAACGTCTATAGAAACAATATCCTGTGCTTTGGAATCTTCAAGTTTATCAATAACAAATTGTTGTAGTTCTGTGCCTTGCAAAAGGATCACCTTTATTTTATAAAATTGGTTGAGTAACGCAGAATAATAGCATGCCAATCTCTGTAAAAGTAAGCAACTTAGCGGCAAAACACCGCATGATTTAGTTATTGCTTATATAGCCCTTGTGAATCGATATAATTTTGTATCGATGGAGGGAGCAGATCATCACAGCTTAGCCCTTGATGGTGGCGTTGGCGAATATCAGTTGCTGAGATGTTTAGTAACGGAGTGGCAGCTAAGTAAATATGTCCGCATGGTTTTTGGCTCAATGGAAATGGCGTGTCAACTTGGTGTTTTTCAAGCCACTGCTGCATTTCTGGGGTCGAAAGCTGGCTTTTATAACCCGGACGGGAACAGACCAACAGATGACAGTTGTCGAGCAATTCTTCCCATTTATACCATGTATGGATAGTTTGTAATGAATCTTGCCCGATAATGAATGCCAATGGACGTTGTTCACCTAATTCCTGACGAAAAGACTTCAATGTTTCTATCGTGTAAGACGGAGTTTGACGTGTCAGCTCTCGGGTATCCACGGTAAAAAGAGGGTTGTCCTGTATAGCCAGATGAACCATTTCCAAGCGTTGCTGGGCAGTCGCCTCTGGCTGAGGGCGGTGTGGGGGAACGTGATTAGGCAATAAAATCACCTTATTGAGTCCCACTAGTTGCGCCAATGCTTGCACTGGGAGCAAATGACCATAATGAATGGGATCGAACGTACCACCGAACAGGGCATGAATAATCGGAGAACCTGTACCGGCTGTCTGGGAAACAGCATTTATTGGATCAATAGCATCAGGCATTCAAGAAGCTCTCTGGTAATGTTTTTCCGCATAGCAGCATGGAAAGCGTTTCCAGGTCAGCCCAAATGGATTGGCTATAATCCTGTTTGACACGCAGTTCCATCTGGGTCAATAAATGTATGGCAGATTGCAGATCTCTCTGTGATAAACGCTGCAATGCGGCCGTTAGTAATGGTCTGCGATTTTGCCAGACTTTGTGTTGATCAAACAATGTTTTCAAGGGGATAGTTGCCCCCTGACGCTTAATTATCAGTAGCAGCATCAGTTCCCGCTGTACAGTACGAAGTAAAATGACCGCCTCTGTCTCTTCTTGCCGGAGCTGTTTCAGTATATGCCATGCCCGTTTTATTTTTCCTGCCAACAGGGCGTCAACCCAATGATAGGGGGAAAAATGAGCGGCATCGTTGACCGCTTCTTCAACACGATGAAGTGTCAGCCGATTATCAGGATAGAGCAGGGAAAGACGCTCCAGTGCCTGAGCGAGTGCTAATAAGTTACCTTCATAGCAATAACACAGTAGCTGATTGGCTTCATTTTCCAGCGTTAATCCCATGTTTTTGGCGCGTTGGGCTACCCATTGGGGCAGACGACTTTGTTCTGGTGCCAGACAACTGACATAGATGCCATTTTGCCCAATCACCTTGAACCAAGGGCTATTTTCCTGTGCTTTGGTGAGCTTGTGCCCCCGCAATATCAGCAGAATATCTGGATGTAATAATTCTGACAGTTTAGTCAGCCGTTCTGCAATCGCGGCATTCGGGCCATTTTCTGGAAGTAGCAGAATAAGTGACTGACGGCTGGCAAACAGGCTGAGTGACTGGCACAAGCTGAAGATTTCATCCCAATCGGTATGGTTATCCAACGCGAAGGTGAAATGCTCCAGAAAGCCATGTTGTTCAGCCACTCTGCGAATGCTGTCCTGACTTTCCTGCAATAGCAACGGTTCATTGCCCCAGAGCAAATAGCTGTTTCGCAGCCCTTCATTGAGCTGCGAAAGAAGTTGTTCAGGATAAAGTCGAATCATTGCTTCGGTGTAGTCGTAGCTTTCTGTTTTTCTTCAGCTTTCAGCAGTTCAGCGCTATGAACAGTCAACAGTTGGCGCATAAGCTGACTGGCAGCCTGTTCACGCATTTCCTGCTGAACCAATTCATTTTCTGCATCTTTCGCCAGAGCTTCCAATGGGTTATCGAAGAAAGAACGATCAACCCGTGCCCGCAATGGATAGATACCGCCATTTGGCATCAGAACTTGAGCATCAACGCTCAGTACTAACTGGCGCTCAGCCGCTTTACCATCCTGAAAAACAGAGACAGTCTCTTTGTTTTCACTGGAACCCAGAAGTTTCAGAATAGGTATTGAAGCATCTCCATGCTCAATAATTTTGACATCGTTCAGACGAAGTTGCTGACGAACCGCTCGTGCCAGCGGCCCGTAAGGATCACCTGAACTCAGCTGCAATGTTTGAAGCTCTTTGGGTACTTGTGTTGTGCCGCGAAGATGAAAACCGCAGCCAGCGGTGACTAGCACCGCCAACCCGAGCAACATCGTGAAAATACGATGCCGCAGATTATTTTTTACCACATTTCTGACCACAAACATGGCCTCCTGTTATCAGCCAACAACCAAGTTCAGTAACTTACCCGGAACATAGATGACTTTGCGAATACTGACGTCTTCAAGATATTTCGTCACACTGTATTCTTGTGCCGCCATTTCCTGAACATACTCTTTTGTTGCATCTGCCGGTACAGTAATGCGTCCGCGAACTTTACCGTTAATCTGGATGATGACCAGTTTAGTATCATCTACCATTGCCTGCTCATCTGCTTCTGGCCATTCTGCAATGTCAATGTCGTTTTCATTGCCAAGGGCTTTCCACATTACGAAGCAAGCATGTGGAGTGATAGGCGAAAGCATACGGACAACCGCAGTTAATGCTTCTTGCATCAGAGCGCGATCCTGTTCAGTTTCCTGTGGAGCGCGGGTCAATTTATTCATCAGCTCCATGATTGCCGCAACTGCAGTATTGAATGCCTGACGGCGACCAATATCATCAGTGACTTTCGCCATGGTTTTGTGCAGATCACGACGCAGATCTTTCTGCTCAGTGGTCAGTCCGGCTATATCCAGTGGCTGGGTTACACCTTTGTTGCAGTGTTCATGAACCAGACGCCAAACACGTTTCAGGAAGCGGTTAGCACCTTCTACACCAGATTCCTGCCATTCCAGCGTCAGCTCGGGTGGCGCAGCAAACATCATGAATAAACGCACGGTATCCGCACCGTATTTATCGACCATAACTTGTGGATCGGTACCGTTATTCTTGGATTTCGACATTTTGCTCATGCCGGTATAAACCAGCTCATGGCCTTCTTGATCCATCGCTTTTACAATGCGGCCTTTTTCATCACGTTCAATAATGGTGTCAGCGGGAGATACCCAGACTTTTTCGCCACTGTTACCGATATAATAGAAGGCGTCAGCCAGTACCATACCTTGGCACAGCAGGCGTTTGGCTGGTTCATCGGAATTGACCAAGCCAGCATCCCGCATCAACTTATGGAAGAAACGGAAATACATCAGGTGCATGATAGCGTGTTCAACACCACCGATGTATTGATCCACTGGCAGCCAGTAGTTGGCCGCAGCCGGATCCAGCATACCTTTGTCATGATCCGGGCAGGTATAGCGCGCGTAATACCATGAAGATTCCATAAAGGTATCAAAGGTATCTGTTTCCAGCAGAGCTGGTTGACCATTGATGGTTGTTTTTGCCCACTCCGGATCGGCTTTGATCGGGCTGGTAATGCCATCCATCACAACATCTTCCGGCAGAAGTACAGGCAGTTGATCTTCCGGAATAGAAACAACTGTGCCATCTTCCATCGTTGCCATCGGAATTGGCGCGCCCCAGTAACGTTGACGGGAAACACCCCAATCACGCAGGCGATAGTTGACTTTGCGCTGACCAACACCCATCGCAACCAGTTTATCTGCGATAGCATTGAAGCCTTCTTCATGGCTCAGCCCACTGAATTCGCCGGAATTGACCAGTGCATTTTTATCTGTGACTGCTCCATCCTGAAGATTTGGCTCATTGCCATCGTTGTCCAGAATAACGGCTTTCATTGGAAGACTGTATTTGACAGCAAATTCCCAATCGCGCTGATCGTGAGCCGGAACTGCCATAACAGCGCCTGTACCGTATTCCATCAGGACGAAGTTAGCTACCCAGATAGCGACTTTTTCGTTGGTTAACGGATGAATAACGTACATGCCTGTTGGCATGCCTTTTTTCTCCATAGTTGCCATATCAGCTTCGGCAACTTTGGTATTACGGCATTCATTGATGAATTCTGCCAGTTCTGGATTATTTTCTGCTGCTTGTTTTGCCAGAGGATGCCCTGCCGCTACAGCGACATAGGTTGCTCCCATGAAAGTATCTGGACGAGTGGTATAAACGGTGAGTTTTTCTTGGCTGTCAGCGACATTAAAAGTGATTTCGACACCTTCAGAACGGCCAATCCAGTTACGCTGCATGGTTTTGACCTGCTCAGGCCAATCTTCCAGCGTATCCAGATCATTTAGCAGCTCTTCAGCGTAATCGGTGATCTTGATGAACCATTGCGGGATCTCTTTACGTTCAACTTGGCTGTCACAGCGCCAGCAGCAACCATCGATAACCTGCTCATTCGCCAGAACAGTCAGGTCATGCGGACACCAGTTCACAGCGGAAGTTTTCTTGTACACTAAGCCTTTTTCATACAGCGTGGTGAAAAACCACTGTTCCCAGCGATAATATTCTGGTGCACAAGTGGTAACTTCGCGATCCCAGTCATAACCGAAACCCAGCATTTTCAACTGGTTTTTCATGTACTCGATGTTGGAATAAGTCCACGGAGCCGGAGCGGTCTTATTTTTGACTGCTGCGCCTTCTGCCGGCAGACCAAATGCATCCCAACCGATCGGTTGCATTACGTTTTTGCCCAGCATGCGCTGGTAACGGGAAATCACATCACCAATGGTGTAGTTACGGACATGGCCCATATGTAGTCGGCCAGAAGGATAAGGTAGCATGGACAGGCAATAGTATTTTTCTTTGTTGCTGTCTTCTGTCACTTTGAAAGTTTGCTTCTCTTGCCAATGAAGCTGGACTTGTTGCTCTATGTCTTCTGGACGATATTGTTCTTGCATGGCACCGATAATCCTATGGTGAGTAATTAAAGCTACACTTTTAACGTGTATGGTTTGTTTATGAAATTTAAGATTCCATAGCATAGCTGATAAGGGATAGGCGCAACAACTCTTGTTAAAGGTGGAATGCTGAAAATTACTTATTTTTGGGGGAAATTTAAGTTCGGCGGAAGATTTGCCATCCGCCGATGGGGAAAGTCAGTTCAGAATTTTTGCCAGAAAATCACGAGCGCGTTCTGACTTAGGATTGGCAAAGAAATCGTCTTTCTTGCTGTCTTCGACAATCTGGCCCTCATCCATAAAAATAACCCGGTGGGCCACTTTTTTGGCAAATCCCATTTCATGGGTGACAACCATCATGGTCATACCTTCATTTGCCAATTCAACCATCACATCCAGCACTTCATTGATCATTTCGGGATCGAGTGCAGAAGTCGGCTCGTCAAATAGCATCGCTATCGGGTCCATGCAAAGTGCACGAGCGATAGCAACCCGCTGTTGCTGTCCACCAGAAAGTTGTGACGGAAACTTATCGGCATGGCTGGTTAATCCAACACGTTCCAGCAGTTTCAGCGCTTTTTCTGTAGCGGCTTTCTTATCGCGCTTTAATACCTTAACTTGAGCTAGCGTCAGGTTTTCAATGATAGACAGATGGGGAAACAGTTCGAAATGTTGGAATACCATACCGACTTTGGAACGCAGTTGTGCCAGATTAGTACCCTTATCATTGACTTTTGTTTCATTTACCCGAATTTCACCCTGCTGGACAGGTTCAAGGCCATTGACCGTTTTTATCAGCGTGGATTTGCCTGAACCAGAAGGTCCACAGACTACGACGACTTCACCTTTTTTAACTTCAGTCGAGCAGTCAGTCAGAACCTGAAATTGGCCATACCACTTGGATACATTTTTCAGGGAGATCATCAAACAGTCCTTTTCTTCAAATAGTTAACCAGCATGGAAGCGGCAAAACTAATCACAAAATAAACGAAGCCGGCAAACAGAACCATTTCAATCTGAGTGCCGTCTCGTTCACCAATATTCGTTGCTGTACGGAAAAAATCCGTCAGGCTCAGTACATAGACCAAAGAGGTATCTTGGAATAATACAATGCCTTGCGTTAACAGTAACGGGATCATTGCCCGGAATGCCTGCGGCAGAATGACCAGACGCATGCTTTGCATATGGCTCATACCCAGTGCCAGCGAAGCAGAAGATTGCCCACGGGAAATACTCTGAATGCCCGCCCGGATTATCTCGGAATAATAAGCGGCTTCAAAGAGCGAGAAAGCTACCATTGCGGAAATCAAACGGATATCGGTTTGTGGTGATATGCCTAGAACATTTTGTAATAAGTTAGGCACAATCAGATAGAACCATAGCAACACCATCACCAGCGGAACTGAGCGAAAAAGGTTAACATACAGGGCTGAAAACCAGCTTAAGGCTTTGATAGGTGACAGACGCATCATTGCCAGAATGGTGCCCCAGACAATGCCAATAATAATGGCGATTCCGGTGATTTTGAGTGTTATCACCAACCCACTCAGGAGAAAGGGCAGGCTGGGAATAATCGAACTCCAGTCAAATTGATACATTTCTTTATCGCCCTCCCATATTGCCCGGTAAACGCACTTTTTTCTCAAGTATGCTCATGGCAAGCATGATAACGAGATTGATCCCCACATAAGCCAATGTGATCGCGGTGAATGATTCATAAGCATGAGCTGAGTAGTCCAGTAACTTATTGGCCTGTGCTGCCATATCAACCAATCCGATTGTGGAAGCGATGGCTGAGTTTTTTACCAGATTGAGCATTTCTGAGGTCATTGGCGGAATGATCACCCGATAGGCATTGGGCAGCAGAACATACCGATAGGTTTGTGGCAAGGTTAAGCCCATTGCCAGTCCTGCGGCTCTTTGCCCTCGTGGGAGTGACTGAATTGCGGCGCGAACCTGCTCACATACACGAGCGGCAGTAAATAGTCCCAGACAAATGACTGAGGAGATAAAAAACTGAATATTGGGATCCAGTTCCATTTTGAACCAATTACTCAAATTTTTTGGCAGGAATTCTGGTGCCACCAGATACCACATAAAAAACTGGACAATGAGGGGAACATTGCGAAATAACTCAACGTAACAAGTTCCGAGCCCGGAAAGAAATTTATTCGGAACGGTGCGGAGAATACCGAACAGTGACCCGATAACGAGCGCAATAAGCCAAGCGCAGATGGAAAGAGCGATTGTTACTTGAAAACCAGAAATAATCCACCCCAGATAGGTGGTATTACCAAAAGGGGCAGCTTGTAAGAAGATGCCCCAATTCCAATCAACAGACATAACCGTACTCCCTGACGTGGGGTTGGCTGTAACGCCTAAAAACGATCCATTTGTTGTAATTCATTGAGTCAGAAAATGAGCTAAAAAAAATGAGGTAGGGAACGACTACCTCATACCCGTCGTGCCAATAAAATCGGGATTTCTCAGTTCGTTCTTTAATTCAACGCCTTATCGTTTGGCGACTTAAACAATGCTTTCATTTCATCTGTCATGGAGAAATCCATGTTCAGATTTTTGGGTGGAATGGGTTCTTTGAACCAGCGGTCAAACATTTTGTCTGCTTCACCGGAAGTTTGTACTTTCACAATGACGTCATCCATCAGCTTTTTAAATTGAGGATCATCTTTGCGCAGCATACAACCGTATGCCTCTTCTGATTGTGGTTTGCCGACAATAATCCACTGATCAGGTTTTTTCGCTTTCGCACGTTCACCCGCGAGTAGCGCATCGTCCATCATAAAAGCGACCGCCCGACCTGACTCCAGTGTACGGAACGAATCACCATGGTCTTTTGCACTGATGATGCGCATTTTCATTTGCTTCTCATCATTGAGTTTATTCAGCAGGATTTCAGAAGTAGTACCCGAAGTAACAACGACATTTTTTCCGGTCAAGTCATCAAATTTATTGATACCTGAATCTTTGTTGGTCAGCAGACGAGTGCCGACGGAAAAGATAGTGTTGGAGAATGCGGCTTGTTTTTGTCGTTCAAGGTTATTGGTGGTAGAACCACATTCAAAATCGAATGTGCCGTTTTGCAGCAAGGGAATACGATTCTGGGAAGTAATGGGGATCAGTTTGACTTGCAGATTAGGCATATCCAGTTTTTTCTTCACCGCATCAACGATCAAATTGGAATAATCCTGAGAGTAACCAACGACATTTTGCTGATTATCGTAGTAAGAAAATGGAACAGAAGATTCTCTGTGCCCGACAACGATAACGCCATTATCTTTAATTTTTTTCAGTGTTCCAGTTAACTCCTCAGCATGGGCAGCTCCTACCGCGCTAAGCAACATCATTGTTAACATTAACTTACGCATATATAACTCCTTTATCTGGTTATTTCTTTGCAAAATTGGGTTTGCTTGCAGATAATTATGTTTTTACGTTGATGAAGAAAATTGTTTATGGAAACGATTTCCTGAATCATTTTGTTTATACCATGTAAAAAAGTAATTCATAATGTTGTTTTTTTGAAACCATAATGTTTCTGTTTCGCGACTCGCATCGCACTATAAATGAACAATTTCACTTATTTTGAGTAAAATGCGAATAATATTGAATGCTGTTCACATTTTGAGTTATTTGGATTTATATTTTTAATTTTAATTAAATTAAAGAGGTATATTCTTTGGTTTTTGATTATTGCAACTTAAGTGATGATAGGAACGGGAGGTTGGAACTATTTTCTGAAACTAGCCGCAGGAAGACGTATATCCCCAATATATCTTAAATTGCAGCTAATAAAACAGTAATATAAAAAATGGTGGGTATAAAAAGTAGGTAAAATCAGGGCATATTATTCATACCCTGATTTTTGTGAACTATTCCATTTGTGAACTATTCCATTTGTGGATTTATTCCATTAAACGCAGGGAATTATGTTTTTCGGCGGTTTTGCAGAAAAGCAAAGATAAGAAACAGTGTGGTTGCTCCCCATATCGGCCAATTTCCAAAACGAAAATAAGGTGTTACCCCTGTTGCAGGTGTCACTTTGGCTTCCAATACCTGCCGGTGAAATTGTGGGATTTCAGCCTGAATAGATCCGTCTGGATTGACTACTGCTGTAACACCGTTATTTGTTCCTCTTAGCAGGGGACGACCCAGTTCAAGAGAGCGCATTCTAGCCATCTGGAAATGCTGCCACGGACCAATAGAACGCCCAAACCAAGCATCATTAGAAACCGTCAGCAGAAACTCTGTATCGGGCTTGAAGTTATTCCGCACCTGTTCACCCAAAATAATTTCATAGCAGATGGCAGCAGTAATATTGTGCCCTGCGACTGAGAGTTGGGGTTGGATATAATTTCCACGGCTGAAAGAAGACATTGGCAAATTGAATAAGGGAGCCAATGGGCGCAATATCGATTCCAGAGGCACAAACTCACCAAACGGTACAAGATGATGTTTGTCGTAGCGGGTGGGAGCGGGGTATTGGTAAGGTGTTTTATCCCCCAATACGATAATGCTGTTATAGAATTGATAACCTTCCAGAGTTGGTCGGGCATCAACAACACCGGTAATCAGGCTGGTATTGTGCTGCCTTAGCAGGATATCCAGTTTGGTCAGAAAATCACGCTGGTTGTATTCATAATCGGGAATGGCAGATTCAGGCCAGATAATGATGGGAGCTTTGCCAATGAAAGGGCGGCTGTTATCCAGATAAATATCCAGTGTATTTTCAAGAACAGCAGGGTCCCATTTTATCTCTTGGGGGATATTGCCTTGAACCAGTGCGATATTGGTGGTTTTTTCTGGCTGTAAGGTATACCACTGATAATGCTGCATCGGCCACGGTAACAGCAGCAGGATAATTGCAATGATGGCTGATGACAGTTTTTTGTGAACAGCGGAGAAAACCAGCAACCCGCTGATTATCATCAGCAGGAAGGTGATTCCTTCCACACCCAGAACAGGTGCAATGGCTTTCATTGGACCATCTATCTGGCTATAGCCGAATTGCAACCACGGAAATCCCGTTAATACCCAGCCACGCAAGAATTCGGTTAATTGCCACAATGCAGGACTGGCAATAATCAGCCTAATACCATTGGCTGTTGGAAAAAAGCGATTCAGCAAGCCAGCAAATAACGCGGGATAAAGGGCGAGGTAGACAGATAGCAAGAACACCAAAAATATATTAATGGCGGTCGGCATACCGCCAAAGTCAGCGATGCTGACATAAACCCAGTTTGCGCCGCTGCCGAATAAGCCAATCCCCCAGAATAGGCCAATAAAAAAAGCCTGGCGGGTAGTTCTGTTTAAGGTCAGGATTTGTAGACCGAAAAGAGAAATAAGTGCGGCAGGCCAGAAATCAAAAGGTGAAAAAGCCAGCGTTCCACTGGCTCCGAAGAAAAGTGCCAGCACCGCCCGTAGCCGCTGGCAACTCATTAATGAGGCTTTGTTCATTCAGATCCTATTATTGTTTATCGAGACTAGGAACTTCAGCATCATCCGGTATTTTTACATGAACCTGAATGATTTTACGGCTATCAGACATTGCCACTTTGAAAAGATAGCCATCAATAGTGATGGATTCTCCACGGGAAGGCAGATGTCCAAACGCCTGCATAACCAGCCCACCAACGGTATCAACTTCTTCATCGCTGAAGTGGGTGCCGAAAGCTTCGTTGAAATCCTCAATTTGAGCCAATGCTCTCACTGAATAGGAGTGGCGACTTAAAGCTCGAATATCGTTATCTTCATCATCATCGTATTCGTCTTCTATTTCACCCACAATCAGTTCAAGAATATCTTCAATGGTAACCAGTCCAGAAACACCACCAAATTCATCAATCACAATCGCCATGTGATAGCGTTGGGAACGAAATTCTTTCAGTAGGCGGTCAACACGTTTACTTTCCGGCACGACAACAGCCTGACGAAGCACTTTATCAATGCTGAAAGGCTCTGTGTTTGTACGCATAAATGGCAGCAGATCTTTTGCCATCAAGATGCCTTCAATGTGATCTTTATCTTCACTGATCACAGGAAAACGTGAATGGGCTGAGTCGGTAATAACATCCAGACATTCGTCCAGAGATTGATTGCGTTTTAAGGTAACGATCTGAGAGCGTGGGATCATAATGTCCCGCACGCGTTGGTCAGCGATATCCATAACCCCTTCGAGCATCTCTCGGGTGTCTGGATCGATAAGGTCGTTCTGCTCCGAATCACGGATCAGTTCAACCAAATCATCACGGTTTTTGGGTTCACCGTGAAAAAGCTGATTAAGAAGTGCAAAGAAGCCTTTCTTAGGGCCAGGGCTATCGTTACTTGAAGGATGGTCGTCGCTCATGGCGTTTTAATGAAAATTCCCCAATAATAAAAATCGTAGATTGTAATATTTAACACAAAAATATCGGTAATGGTTATTCTTTTTCCATCAGATAAGGATCAGGATAACCCATTTTTTCCAGAATCTCTGTTTCCAGCGATTCCATTTCTTCTGCTTCATCGTCTTCGATATGATCATATCCCAGCAGATGGAGGCTGCCGTGAACGACCATATGCGCCCAGTGCTCCTCGGCAGTTTTTTGTTGCTCTTCTGCCTCTTTTTCAACAACCTGACGACAGATGATTAAATCACCGAGCAAAGATAATTCAACTTCGGGTGGTGCTTCAAATGGGAAGGATAACACATTGGTTGGTTTATCTTTCCCACGATAAGTGAGGTTTAAATCGTGGCTTTCTGCCTCATCGACCAAACGAATAGTCACTTCACTTTCTGCCTGAAATTGTGGCAAAACGTCTTCCAGCCAACGTTGGAAAAGAGCTTCATCAGGAAGCCCTGCTGGATTTTCACAGGCAATTTGTAAATCTAATATGACTGAACTCATTGTGCTTCCTGTCTGCGTTTTTCATTAAGCGACTGTTTACGCGTCTGTTCTGCGGCTTCCCATACTTCATAGGCGATAACAACTTTTGCAACCACCGGATGGCGGACAACATCTTCACTATGTAAGAAGTTAAAACTCAGATCATCAACATCAGATAAAACTTCCACAGCGTGGCTCAAACCTGATTTTTGACCTCTGGGCAGATCAATTTGGGTCACGTCACCCGTAATGACCGCCTTAGAATTAAAACCAATGCGAGTCAGAAACATTTTCATCTGTTCAATAGTGGTATTCTGACTTTCATCCAGAATGATAAAAGCATCATTGAGGGTACGTCCACGCATATAAGCGAGAGGAGCCACTTCAATAACGTTTCTTTCGAGCAGTTTCTCAACTTTTTCAAACCCAAGCATTTCAAACAGGGCATCATAAAGCGGGCGCAGATAAGGATCGACTTTCTGGCTCAGGTCACCCGGCAGAAAGCCTAATTTTTCACCGGCTTCTACCGCAGGACGAGTCAGCAGGATACGACGGATTTCCTGACGTTCCAGGGCATCAACCGCCGCCGCGACTGCCAGATATGTTTTTCCTGTTCCCGCAGGCCCAATTCCGAAAGTGATGTCGTGATCGAGGATATTGGCAATATATTTCGCCTGATTAGGGGTGC
The DNA here is from genome assembly GCF_033949345.1 of Xenorhabdus littoralis. Lineage (NCBI taxonomy): Bacteria > Pseudomonadati > Pseudomonadota > Gammaproteobacteria > Enterobacterales > Morganellaceae > Xenorhabdus > Xenorhabdus littoralis. The sequence continues at coordinate 4,229 of NZ_VCDP01000011.1, read as the reverse complement.
GAGGTTTTATAACACCCCGTTTGGTTTTGATATTCACGGCTTTGCCATATTCAGGCACGCTTTCTGCTGCTTGCTCCAGCACGCGGCTTTCGGTGATAGCCAAATGAACCTGTTCAGGTTCCAGAGCGGGTATCACGCCGCGTACTGGTGCGGTTTCAACATAAAGGTGACGCAGAATTCCTGTTGCCGCACTAACACACAATGGCTTACCTACCAATTTGAAACGATTGTCACGGCGGTTGATTTCGATCCCCAAACGCCGCTCAAGTTGTTTCAGATTATCATCAAGCGGCCCACACAGACTCATCAGACGTTGATTGTCTGCGGGTTCCAGAAAGATTTCTTGTGTTGTTACTTGTGGGTTTATTTGTGTCACTGATTATCTCTATGTTAGGGGATGTTAAGGCTGATAAAAGCCAACGCCGATTTCATCTTCTTTACGGGTCCGGGCAATGACTGATTCAGGCGATTCATGGACACGCAGATCCATCTCATCTTCAGTTCGGATGACTCTGCCACGCAGGGAGTTGGCGTATACGTCAACAATTTCAACATCAACGAATTTACCAATCATATCAGGCGATCCCTCAAAATTAACCACACGGTTATTTTCAGTACGACCGGCAAGCTCCATGATATTTTTGCGGGATGTGCCCTCAACCAGAATGCGTTGTGTACTGCCAATCATTGCGCGGCTGAAGCTCATGGCTTGTTGGTTAATACGCTGCTGGAGTAAGTACAAACGTTGTTTTTTCTCTTCTTCGCTCACGTCGTCTGGCAAATCGGCCGCAGGTGTTCCCGGACGTGCTGAATAGATAAAGCTGAAACTCATGTCGAAGTTAACATCGGCAATCAATTTCATGGTTTTTTCAAAGTCATCCTGAGTCTCACCCGGGAATCCGATGATAAAGTCAGAACTGATCAGGATATCCGGGCGGGCTTTGCGCAAGCGACGAATAATGCCTTTAAATTCGAGCGCTGTATGGGCGCGTTTCATCAGGGTCAGAATGCGGTCAGAGCCACTCTGGACTGGCAGGTGCAGGAAGCTGACCAGTTCCGGTGTGTCTTCATAGACAGCGATAATATCATCTGTAAATTCAATCGGATGGCTGGTGGTGAAACGAATTCGGTCGATACCGTCAATGGTTGCAACCAGACGCAACAACTCTGCAAACGAACAAATATCGCCATCAAAGGTTGCACCACGATAGGCATTGACGTTCTGACCGAGCAGGTTAACTTCACGCACACCCTGTGCAGCAAGTTGGGCAATTTCGAACAGAATATCATCACAAGGACGACTGACTTCTTCACCACGAGTGTAAGGCACTACACAGAATGTGCAGTATTTATTACAACCTTCCATAATGGATACGAATGCGCTCGGGCCTTCAGCACGAGGTTCTGGCAGTCGGTCGAACTTTTCAATCTCGGGAAAACTGATATCAACGATTGGGCTACGGGTGCCTTTTACATGATTGATCATTTCAGGCAGACGGTGCAGAGTTTGAGGCCCGAAGATGATATCTACGCTAGGCGCACGCTGGCGGATGAAATCCCCTTCTTGGGAAGCTACGCAGCCACCTACGCCGATAATAATTTCAGGCTTTTTGTCTTTCAGACCTTTCCAGCGTCCGAGTTGGTGAAAGACTTTTTCCTGAGCCTTTTCACGGATTGAACAAGTATTCAGGAGTAAGATATCTGCTTCTTCGGCGACATCGGTTAACTGATAACCGTGAGTGGTTTCCAGCAGGTCGGCCATCTTGGATGAATCATATTCATTCATCTGACAGCCCCAGGTTTTGATATACAGTTTTTTTATCGTCGACATTTTGTGTATCCGGTGTTTCCAGTGGAATGATGCTTCAACACTGAAAAGTGCAATGTATTGCACGTAGTGTATTTAGCATAATATTGTTGGCTATTGTAGTCATTTGAGGCACCAGTGACCAGACTGTAACATCGGATATTCACAGTCGGAAAGGGAAAATTCCGGTACACTATTTTAATCAAGAAGTTAACAACGTGATGAGTATGAATAATCCACAACAAAAATTCGATATCGTTGTCGTGGGAGCGGGCATGATTGGCGCCGCAACGGCATTGGGATTGGCTCAGGAAGGTTGGCGTGTTGCACTGTTGGAACACCAGCCACCAGCGTCTTACGATGCAGGGAATGAACCCGATGTTCGCGTCTCAGCGATTAGCTGTGCTTCCGTAGATTTATTGAAACAATTGGGAGCATGGAAAAATGTATTGCAGATGCGCAGTGCTCCCTATCGGAAATTGGAAACATGGGAACAGAGCGATTCTAACGTTATTTTCGATGCTGAAAATTTGGGGTTGCCAGAGCTGGGTTACATGGTGGAAAACCGAATCTTGCAATTGGCTCTGTGGCAGGAGTTTGAATATTACCCGAATCTGACGCTGTTTTGCCCCGCGGCACTGAAATCGATGCAGCGTCTGCATGATCAAAAGTCATGGCTGATGACATTGGCGGATGGTACGGAAATCAATACCCGCTTGATTATTGGTGCCGATGGTGCGCGTTCTCAAGTTCGTCAATTGGCAGGTATTGGTAGCAGGGGATGGCAATATCGGCAGTCATGTATGTTGATAACGGTCAAAACTGAGCAGCCTCAACAAGATACAACATGGCAGCAATTTTTCCCTTCTGGCCCGAGAGCTTTCTTACCACTGTTTGAACAGTGGGCTTCACTGGTTTGGTATGACTCTCCCGCTCGTATTCGTCAATTACAGTCAATGACAATGGCGCAGCTTGAACGAGAGATTTTTCAGGCATTTCCTGCTCGTTTGGGCAAAGTCACTCCGATTGCAGCAGGCTCTTTTCCTCTGGTTCGTCATCATGCCAGCCGTTATGTACAAGAAGGGTTGGTTTTATTGGGTGATGCCGCCCATACCATCAATCCATTGGCGGGGCAGGGCGTGAATTTGGGGTATCGGGATGTTGATACTTTACTCAACGTACTGACTCATGCTAAAGAATTGCTGGAAGAGTGGGATTCTCTGCCTGTTTTGATGCGTTATCAACGCCGCAGGATGCCGGATAATTTGGTGATGCAGGCGGGGATGGATCTTTTCCATACTGCGTTCAGTAATGATTTGCCGGGATTGAAAACTGTGCGAAATCTGGCATTGATGGCGGCGCAACGTTCAGGCGCAATGAAAAATCTCGCATTGAAATATGCATTGGGATTGTGATTGATATTTCTTCCTGATATTAGATAGAAATTTATCTTTTATATCAGGAGGATATCGTGAGTTAATTAATAACCTAATTCTCGTTGGTGTTTTACGTTTATAATGGAAACTTGTTTGCCATCATAACGGTATAAAATCACAAATCCACTGTCACCAAAATCTATTAATAACTCACGATATTCCAGTTCGAAATCTTCAGCAGGTCTGCCTGATTGAGGATGTCTGATTAGCAGTTTTACTCCTTGGCGAATAACAGAAATAGCCCGTGAAGCAATTGTGGCATCACGTTGTTTCCAAAACCGATGAATGCGTTCAACATCATGTAGTGCGGATCTTAACCAGATTATTGATGGCATTCAGGAGCCTCAGCATCTTTACCCTCTTCCAGCGTAGACAACCATTCATCTGCTTCTTCAAAGGTAACATGTAACCCTGTTCTTTGATATTCTGCCCAAGAGGAATAGGCTTCTTGTTTGACAATTTCGCGTTTTTCTTCTCGTTCAACATATTGTGAAATGGCTTCTTTCATCAACCAATGTGCAGAACGGCGGCGGATACCTGCTAATGATTTAATTTTGTCTTGAAGTACAGTGTCTAATTTGACTGACATAGTTTTTGTTGTCATGCTTCCCCTCCAAAAAAGTAATACCTAGTATGACTAAATACTACTATTCAGTTTGTTTTTTATCCACCTAAATTTTGACCTTTTATAGGCACTATTTTTTGATATGAATTTATCTATCTGAATTTTTAGTCAATATAATCCTGACAACATGATATTTATTTTTAAATATCTCGTTTTGGTTGATAAAAAGGAAGTATTGAGAGATGAAGAGGAGATTGAACAGAATAGATTTTTTGATGGCAGAAAAACAAAAAAACCACCTATTGGTGGCCTTCTTTTTCAACGCATCACTTCATGTAACACATTGACAGTTATGGCTGGGGTACCAGGATTCGAACCTGGGAATGCCGGAATCAGAATCCGGTGCCTTACCGCTTGGCGA